>JBGTCS010000525.1:0-2523 GCA_041748715.1 Pyrinomonadaceae bacterium
CGCAAGATCGTCGCCGGTAACCAATGGGCGAGTTTTGGATATATTGCTGCCGAAGCCGAATTAAAACGTTAAAAAATGTCGGACACAATTACAATCGCCCTCGCGCAGATGGCTCCTGTTTGGTTTGATCGCGAACGAACAATGGCGAAAGTCAGCGAATTTATTAGTGGGGCCGCTGGTAAAGGAGCGGATCTGGTGGCTTTTGGCGAAACGATTGTGCCCGGCTATCCGTTCTGGCTCGAACATTCGCGAGTAACGGCCTTTAATTCATCATTTCACAAACAATTTCATGCTGAATATCTGAATCAGGCAGTCTGTATCGAACGTGGGGATCTAAATAGTGTTTGTAAACTAGCCGCCGAAAAGCGGATCGCCGTCTATCTCGGCGTGCTCGAACGCCCGACCGACCGTGGCGGCAAAAGCGTCTATGCCTCACTTATTTATATAGCCAAAAGCGGCGAGATCGGTTCGGTACACCGCAAGCTGATGCCGACCTACGACGAACGGATGACCTGGGCGACGGGCGATGGGAACGGTCTGCAAACTCATGAACTGGGCCCTTTCACAGTCGGCGGCCTCAATTGCTGGGAAAACTGGATGCCGCTAGCACGAACGGCCCTTTATGCGCAGGGCGAGGATCTCCACGTCGCGGTTTGGCCGGGATGTCTTCGAAATACAAAGGATATTACCCGTTTTATCGCTTTCGAATCCAGGTCATTCGTCGCGTCGGTTTCGGGATTGATGCGCAAAAGCGACCTTCCGACGCATCTGCCGGGCATAGAAGATGTAATCGCGAATTCACCCGACTATCTTGCCGACGGCGGCTCATGTATCGCCGGACCGGACGGCCAATGGATCGTCGAACCATTTTGCGGCGAAGAAAAAATAATCATCGCGACATTGGATCACCGGCGGGTCCGCGAGGAAAGACAGAATTTCGACGCCGCCGGCCATTATTCGCGTCCGGATGTATTAAATCTAAAAGTCGACCGCCGCCGTCAAACGACAGCGGAATTTATTGATGACTAATTCAGAGGAATCTCTACTTTGCTCCTCTGCGACTTTGCGGGAATATCCGGATTGTTTCCCGCAAAGTCGCGAAGACGCCAACTTGGCATCTTTGAACTCAATTTTATCTCAGATTAGGCGATAGAAACTTTTTGCCCGCCAATTACGCGAATGAACGCGAATAAAAGAAATTCTTCTGAATTTTTGCTAAGTGAATTATGCAAAGCTGATTTCTTTTTCGCGTCTTTTCGCGTAATTCGCGGGCAAAATTCCTAATGCGTAATTTGGGTTTATTGCTCAGTGCCAAGCAAATAGTCAAGAGGGTGGAAATCAGGTCGGGCAAGCAGGTCATCAATTAGATCGTGAGCCGTAATTATTAATGATAGGCAAAAATAAGGAGGAGCGGTTGAATGCTCCTCCTTTCCCCTTGCATTGTTTTGGAGCTAGTTTAGCTTCGCAACGTCTACGGTTTTTGTCAGCGGATTGACCGTGAACTTCAGCAGTGATCCGTCGGTGGGTGAGCCCGATTTTGCACTTTTGATCCCGGACCCGGTTCCGCTTTCACCACCGGAGATAGTCGCCGATTCGCCCTCAGGTGCCGAACTGGCTCCCGCCGTACCGCCAAGCACATTTGCTTTAACGCGGGCTGTGAATGAGAACAAAACGGTGTTCGGATTTGTAAACCGAAGCGTCTTGTTGCCGCTTTCGGCACCTGTCGCCAGGCTCAGCCCGACAAGTTGGGAATAATCAAATACCGCCACATTGGTGACACCGTTACCGCCGTTATCGGCGTTCGTAGCTCGCACCGAATTTCCAAAAGATTGGATCGAGACGATCTCGAAACGCATATTCGGGTAGAAGGTTGTGGCTGAATTATTCTTTAACGCCGTGACCAGCTCCGTCGATCCCGGAGGAAAGACGATGCTGCGATTGATGGCACTGATCTCGTTGGTAGCGTCGACCTCTGAGCGTTTTGAAACGGTAATGCCGACAACGTTGCTTGGAATTGTCACGTATTTTCCGACCTTGCCGTTTGTGACGGCCCGGACCCGGAAACTATAGGTGCCGTCCGCGACGTTCGCAAAACTTGCTCCGGTCGCATTCGCATTAGCGATACTTACAACCGCCCAATTTATCCCATCAGTCGACTGTTCGACTTCGTAACCCAAAACTGTACCCAGCGGCTGCCATACGACGTTGAAATTTCCGTCAAAATCAAACCGCTGAGTGCCGCTGGTAAAATCAGATGCGATCGGTTGAACTACCGGAGCGGATCCGCCGCTAAGCTCCTGACTGGTGATTAAAAAGTCGGTCGGCCCGTTTGCCCACCCGTAAACCCGGTAAATATAGGTACCCGGAATTTTTGTATTGGCTGAAATTCGTTCCGGTGCATCGGCATTCCCTGAACTGCCGATTTCTGTTCCATTTGGATCAAAAAGCAGAAAATCGAGATCGGGTAATCCGACTCCTGCACCGGTATCAGTGATATCCCAGGTCAGTGTTGCGTCGACTTTT
>JBGTCS010000526.1:0-9402 GCA_041748715.1 Pyrinomonadaceae bacterium
TCAGGCGGCAGCGGCGATGCGCTTGTCACCATGTCGTCTTCGCCGGTTTTGATCAGCGTTACGCCTTGGGCACTGCGACCGGTTTCCCGGATTCGTTCCACGACGAGATTATGCCGCACTTACCATGCCGTTTGCCAGCAATGTTTCTTCGACGTTGGAAGGCAGTTTAAGAACATGAAACCGGTTCGACGCGAAGGCATAATCTTCGCCGCTTTCGTCAACGACTCGTATGAGGCTTTCCGCAGCGGCTTGCACGTCCTCAATGACGCGGTACAGCTTGCCGACTTCCAGCGACGCCGGATAGCCTTCGTTGTTTAGACAAAGAGCAAAATGTGTTATTTCATTTTTCATTTCTAATCTAGAAACGGCAGTTTGAGCTTAAATTCCTTTTTTCCAATGCCGTGAGCTTCATACCAATGAACTTCTGCTAACCGTATTTTACCACTTAATAGACGAACCGATGTAACACCTTTCACCTTCCGCCACCGACCACGGCCATATTGTTTTCGCAGCCTAATCCGATCACGAACGCCGGTGCCTTCGGCGATCGTTTCGATCTCGGTGAACTCACTGACAATTTCAAAGTCAATCATTTTACCCAAACGCCTCTGCCACAAAGAACATGCCAGTTTTGCGGTCGGCCCACGTGGAGCTTCGGGTTTTGACCCAACGCAGGAGCCTTATTCCTCAACTTCCTCTTCCTCAGGCGGCAGCAGCGATGCACTTGTCACCAGGTCGTCTTCGCCGGTTTTAATCAGCGTTACGCCCTGGGCACTGCGGCCGGTTTCCCTGATCCGGTCGACGCCAAGCCGGATAAGTTTGGCCTGCTGGGTGATGATCATGATCTCGCTGTCATCTTCGATCGGGAACGAGGCGACGACCTTGCCGGTCTTTTCGGTCGTTTTCATATTGATAACGCCAATACCGCCGCGTTTTGTAAGACGATAGCTGCCTACCGTCGTTTGTTTTCCAAATCCTTTTTCGGAAACGGACAGGATCATTTCAGTTCCCTCCTGAGAGACGGAACAGACAGATACGACGTAATCGCCTTTGCGAAGATTGACGCCGCGGACTCCTCGAGCGACGCGTCCCATCGGACGAACGTCGGTCTCGTTAAATCTGACCGCCATACCGTCGTGCGTTGCGATAAAGATCTGACGTTTGCCGTCTGTCCGGATGATTTCGAGCAATTCGTCGCCTTCATCAATGTTAATGGCGTTGATACCCGACTGACGGATATTCTGATAATCGCTAAGCGACGATTTTTTGATCACGCCCTGCTTTGTCACCATTGTCAGATAAACTTCCTCGGCAAAATCCCGTACTGCCATAACGGCGACCAGTTTGCGCTCGCTAGAAAGCTGAACAAGATTTACTACTGCTTTGCCGCGGGCCGACGGATCGGCTTCCGGAATTTCATGAACTTTAATCTTAAATACTTGACCGTCATCGGTGAAGATCATCAAAAACGCGTGCGTCGAGGCGACAAACAGATGTTCGACAAAATCCTCATTCTTTGCCTTGGCTCCGAGACGTCCTTTGCCTCCGCGTCCCTGCCGCGTATAAGTCGAGATCGGGGTTCGTTTGATGTAGCCCGCGTTGGTCACTGTTATAGCGACATCTTCGTCAGGGATCAGATCCTCGATGCTCAATTCAACACCAGCATCGACGATCACGGTACGGCGTTCGTCACCAAAGAGACGTTTAACTTCGATCAATTCGTCCGTGATGACCTCGCGCAAAACACTTTCGTTCTGGAGAATATTCTCAAGCTCAGCCATGTATTTAATGATCGATTCGTATTCGTCGAGGATCTTCTGACGCTCGAGGGCCGACAGGCGACGCAACTGAAGATCAAGGATCGCCTGAGCCTGAATGTCAGAAAATTCAAGACTCGTGATGACCTTATCCAGTTCCTTGAGAAACTGAGCTTTTGGCCGGTCTCCGGTTACACCGCGCCATGTCGCGATCTCGCTCGTGGTCGCCAGATCGGCAGTAAGCCAGGCCTTCGCCTCGTCGACGGCCCGCGAATTTCGGATCAAAGGAATAATATAATCCAGAGCGTCGATGGCTTTATTCAAACCTTCTAAAATATGTGCGCGGGCCTGAGCTTTGCGAAGGTCAAACTCGGTGCGACGGCGGACGACCTCGCGGCGAAATTCGACAAACGCCTCGAGCATTTGTTTGAGCGTTAAAAGCTTCGGCTGGCCGTCAACGATCGCGATACTGATGATGCCAAACGATGATTGCATCGCCGTCAGCTTATAAAGCTTGTTGAGCACGACCTGAGGTATCGAATCGCGTTTGAGTTCGATCACGATCCGCATGCCTTCGCGATTGGATTCGTCACGGATCTCGGAAATGCCGTCGAGGCGTTTTTCGTGCACGAGTTCAGCTATCTTTTCGATCAACCGGGCCTTGTTTACCTGATAAGGAAGCTCGGTAATTACTACGGCGTCTTTTACACGATCGCCGCGACCGATCTCATCGACGACGGCTCGGGCACGAACCTGAATGATCCCGCGCCCGGTCTCATACGCCCGGCGGATTTCTTCACGGCCGTAGATAAATCCCGCGGTCGGAAAGTCAGGACCGGGAACCATCGAAATTAATTCATCGATCGTGATTGCCGGATTTTTGATCAACGCAATAGTCGCTTCCAATATTTCGGTCAGGTTGTGCGGCGGGATCTTCGTCGCCATTCCGACGGCGATGCCTTCGGAACCGTTTACCAGGAGCAAAGGGATCCGGGTCGGTAACACTTTTGGCTCAGAGAGAGATTCGTCATAATTTGTCTGAAAATCGACCGTTTCCTTTTCGATGTCATCGAGCACCTCGCCGGTGATCTTTGCCATGCGGACTTCGGTATATCGCATCGCAGCGGGATTGTCGCCATCGATCGATCCAAAATTCCCCTGCCCGTCAACGAGCATGTATCGCATCGAGAAATCCTGCGCCATGCGGACGACCGTGTCGTAGACCGCCGTATCGCCGTGCGGATGATATTTACCGATCGTGTCGCCGACAACGCGGGCCGATTTTTTATAGGGTTTATTGAACGTATTACCAAGTTCGCTCATCGCCCAAAGCACGCGGCGATGAACGGGTTTGAGGCCGTCACGCACATCCGGCAGGGCTCGCCCGATGATCACGGACATTGCGTAGTCGAGATACGACCGGCGCATCTCGTCTTCGATATTAATTTGATTGCGATCTAATAAAGAGTCCATTTTTTATTTCGGTGTAATAATTCCGGGCAGTTTGAGGCCCAATTCAAGGCATGTTTTCCAAAAAACTTGTGGAATATTGCGCGTCTTAGCAATTTTTATATTTTACAGGCAAAAAGCCTGGTTAGCAACCAACGCGCATCCACCGACACGGCGTTTGGATCCATCCCGATCTTAGAAATGCTTTCACCAAATACCGAACAAACGACACATACCTCAATGGATACTCCAAAACCTCCGGTTCAGAACGAACATCGGCGTATTCAACGGATTTCCCTGCCGTTGCCCGCCCGGGTTGAGGTCAAGATCGATCAAACTGTCTCGTGGAATGAGATCACAAGGCTAAGCGATGTTTCGTCATTCGGAGCGGGCTTTGTGTTAAAGCGACCAGTCAAAAGAGGCCGGCTGCTATTGATGACAATTCCAATGCCGCGCCAACTTCGTTCATTCGATTTCAGCGAACCGCAGTACCGGGTTTGGGCCGCCGTACGCCGATGTATCTCGGTCGGACGCGATCAAAAGAATCCGGAATATTCCGTCGGTGTAGCTTTTATCGGAAAATCGCCACCTTCGAACTACGTGCTCAACCCCGCGCAGCTTTACGATATTTCTCATCGCGAAAACCAGGGCGAAGGCCTTTGGAGGCTGATACCGGCCGTTCTCGACGCCGATGACAGCCAGTTGCCGATTGACGCGCGTAAGCAGTCGCGTTTTTCGATCCCAGAACCGCTCCTGCTACAAATTGTTGACGATTCAGGGAATGTTTTAGAGTCTGAAATGACCGTCACCGAGAATATCAGCGTTGGTGGAGCTGCATTAATGACCTCTTTAATAATCAAGGCGGGAACATTTATTAGAGTGACGAGTGAACGATTTGATGTTAGAATACTCTCTGTGGTCAGGGGTTCACGAGTCGGATCCGACGGCATTACTCGTTTACATATAGAATTTATCGATCGCCTCTTTCCGCTTGAAGGCATTAGCTAAATCTGCTAATTTCGCCCCTCCGCTTGCTTAGAATTAATGAATTACGATATCGGTACACCTGAGACTCCTGAACCGGAAAACCGCCGTGTGGAAAGAGCTGTGTCTGAACTTCGCACCATCGTCCAGGTAAAAGAAAGTGAGGCCGAGACCTGGAAAGAACTGACCCGGGTTACTACTGTCTCTCGAAACGGAGCGGGATTCAGCCTGGCACGGCCATGCAAAGTAGGTCGTTTGGTGACACTAGTTATGCCGCTTGAGCGCGAACTCCGAGCCTACGACGAGGATGCCGAAATGTATCCGGTAATGGGCTTGGTCCAATATTGTAACGAAGGTATGCTCGACGGCAAGACCGTATTTCACGTCGGAGTGGGATTCGTCGGAAAGCAGATTCCACAGAGCTATAAAACTGATCCGACCCAGAATTATCGGATTGTCGGGATGCGAAAGGACGGTTTGTGGGAGATCAGTGAGGTTGGGGCTCAATTCAAAAATCGCAAACAGCCTCGTTATTGGATGAATGTCGGTTTTACGATCTCGCTACTTCAAAAGGCGGACAACTCGGGTGCAAAACAAGATGTCGTCACCCAAAATATTGGGACCGGCGGATTGTCAGCGGTCTGCTCGCTCGACGCTTCAGTTGGCGAAAAGGTCAAAGTTGCCTGTCAGGAATTAGAGTTTTACGCAATCGCGATCGTTCGCAACCGAAAGCGTCTTACGGATGGAAATCAGACGCTCCACCTCGAATTTGTCGAAAGCGAATTCCCAGTGGACAAGTTAATAGCCTCGCGTATGCCACCTCCGGCGGGAAAATAAGTATGATCGCCGCCCAAAGGGACCTCCCTTTGTTGGGGCACCGATTTGAGATTGGTAAAACTTAACTTTATTGTATTTAGGCGGAGCGTTTGCTCCGTTTTTCAGTTGTGAATCGACCCAACGAGACCAAATATCCTGCCCAATTCGTTGTCGACGCTCTGCGGTTGACCGGCTACCTGCTCAGCAAAGTGTTTTGGTTAATTCGGTACGAGGGACTTGAGAATATTCCGGATAGTACCGCCGGGACCTATTTGATCGCGTCAAATCACCAAACTTACATCGACCCGGTTTGGATCTGTTTGCCGATGCGGCGGCGATTGCGGTTTATGGCGATTGGCAAAGCGTTTAATTGGCCGTTCGTCGGCAGATTGATCCGCTACCTCGGAGCCTTTCCCGTGACCAACGACCCTCGCGGTGCTGCAATTGCATTGAATGAGGCGATCCGTTCACTGCGTGACGACGCGGTTTTAACCGTATTTCCCGAAGGTGGTAGGGCGTTCGCGGATGGTAAAATGCAGCCTTTTAAAAACGGAGCAATTCGGATCGCTATTAAAGCCGAAGTCCCAATATTACCTGTGACGATCAGCGGCGGGAACCGCATCTGGCCGCAAGGCCGAAAATATCCCAAACTGTTTACGAGAGTTAGGGTCAGATACCATCCGATCATACGAATCGATGAAAAACGGTCGCACAACAACCGTAAAAATCTTGATTTCTGGACCGCGGAGTTGAGGAATCAGATCGGCGGCGAGCTATGAGCAATAACCCCGGCTATAACAAAGGTTTTGGCGTTTCGGTCACGATGATTTTTGGGTTCTCGTTTAAGATCCGCTGAACTTTCCGCCTTTGTTCGGGCGTTAGATCCTCAAATCTGAATCCTCTCGGAAACGAATCCCCACGTGGCGGCATCGGACGTTTACCGGGCGGCGGCGGCCCGACACGATTGATTCGCATTGTTTTGAGTTTGCCGTTCTCATCGCGTTCGGTCATAAGGATTCCGCCCGGCGGAATATCCGGATCGTTAACCTGTATATCTACGATCTCGCCAAGATCTTTTTCGGCATTCGATTTACTCGATACCGTCGGCTTAGCACCTTTTGCGGCCTCGATTGGTTTTGGCGCCGGTTTGGAAATTTCTGTAGCAGTATGTCCGCCGTTATCGTTCGAATTCCCAATTTCCATCTGCGAGGCGTCACCAAGAGAGTTTGTATCCGATTTGGGAATTTCGGGCAGAGCAGACATTGGATCGGCAGAGTTAGCTTCGCCGGTCTTGTCGCCAAAGATCGATGGATTGACAACATACAGACCGCCCGCCACCGCGACGCCAAACAGCAGCATCAGAAATGCCCCGGCCGCCATTCCCATACCACGTCCTTTGGATTCCGGGACCGCTTTCGCTCCGCTTGCCAGAGAGTCTGCCCCGAATTCCGCATCGGACGATCTCATTGCCGTTACCTGCGAAAGCGGGCCCGACGAAACCTCGATCCCGGCATTGGTCGTTTTGCCGGAAACGGTTTGCATGCGTTCGGGCATTAGTTTTGTCTGTTGAGAAAAAACACGAGGGTCTGTCAATTGCCCGGCAATCGTTACCTGATCGGCTAGATAGGCGTAATTCTCACTGTCATGCAACATTTGACGCATCTCTAAGGCCGAGGCCGGACGTTCGTTTGCATCAAGATCGAGGGCCTTTTGCAGAACACCCGCAACCCCCTTTGGAATGGTCGGATTGACTGAACTGGCCGGTTCCAGCGGGTCCGGTTTTTTGCTCAAAACGCTCATTGCCCGAGTCAAAGCGTCGGTCGGCGGAACATTTGCAAGCATGTGATAAAGTGTCGCGGCCAGCGAATACAGATCACTTCGCGGATCAGTTCCGGTTCCCTGTATTTGTTCAAGGGACGCGTAATTTCGCGAATAACCAAATATACTTTTGGCGGCGGTTTGATGACTGGCATCGGTCGGATTTCCCTTCGCAAGGCCAAAATCCAGAAGAATCATTTCGCCACGCGAATTTATTTTCAGATTCTGAGGTTTTATATCACGATGGATGACCGGCGTGTCCTGATTATGTAGATAATCCAGAGCATCCAGAAGCTGATCGGCCCAGCTCATAACCTGTTCGACCGTAAATGTTGCATGATCGATCTCAAGCATGGCCGCGACATCTTCGCCGGGAATGTACTCCATGACTAGAAACAGACTTTCGGATTCTTCGAAATGATCGCTAACCCGCGGCAGCGCGGAATGTTTGAGGCTGTTCAAAAGCCGGGCTTCGCGTTCGATTGCTATGCGGAAATTTTCATCCATGCACAGGGTTTCCTTGATCGCGACAGTGCTGCCAAATCGTTCGTCCGACGCGACATAAACTGCACCCATGCCGCCCTGGCCGATTTGTTTATCGATTTTGTATCGCTGTTGAAGGATTGTTCCGGTTTCGATCATCTGCCGTTCTCTGCCTTAGGTATCGCCCTATTTTACTATATAAATGCTGGATTGCCTCACCGATGGCTGGCTTGATGTCATGGGACGCTGCTTTACTTATACGTTCGCGTCGAACTATCGTTCTTGGCCATCCAAATTCTGACGTGCGAACGGTCGATCGCGCATGGTTGACGCACGCCTCGTTAAAAATCCGAATTCCACCTCTCTGTCATGTCGCACCAGATAACAAGCCCCCGCCATTCACCAAATTTTTTGTAATGCTTTTCGATTTTTTTGTCCGGGCATGGCTTTTCGCCATTGTGGTTTTTATAGAATTGCGTGCGAAGCCACGAATCGAGTGCCAGACCATCGTAGCGACCGACAAGCTTTAGCAAATTCTCGGCCGCGTAATCACCGACGCCTTTTACCTTCTTCATCTCTTTTTTTAGTTCGATTGTGGACAGATCGGATGTCAGCCATTTTTCGGGTTCGAGTTTGCCTGACGCGACAGATTCAGCTAGTTCGACAAAATATTGGGACCGATAACCAGCCCGCATTTGATCTCGATAAAAATCAACGCCGACCCTGGCCATCGCCTCGGCGGTCGGAAAAGCATTCATTCCCTCCGTATTATCTGGGGCTGCTGTTCCAAGTTTTTCGACCAGATTATTGACCATGCTCTTTGTCAGCGACCACGAACAGTTCGTCGTGCAGATCGTCTTTACGAGATCTTCAAATACGGTCGCCGAACGCAGCAGCCGTCCCGCCCGCCGGTCGCCGATCCAGTTCAGACGGTCATGCCCGTGAATCGCGTCGTAAAAACCCGATAAATCGTCGTCAAGACGCAATATGTGACGCGTTTGGTCGGCGATCGGTTGTGAGTCAAATTCTGAAGAATAGATCTCGATCTTAAGTTCGCCGTCTTCCTCGAAAATATCCGCCGGTATGACGCGATCATCTCGATCTCGAAAAACGTAACTTAACCGCCATTTATTGATGTCCAGCTTGAAAGGTGCCAGATCGTGCCAACCGTGTCCATAAATCGTTGACCTGAAATTAAATCCGTCCGGAATGTCGATCGCTAGCGTTTTCTGCATATCAGATCTCGACCAAAAATCTAAGAAACTCTCCCGAGCATTTCATAATTATTCGGCCATCGAAGTATATTCTACGTCTAAGTGTTTACGGAAGCATTCGACCCGGTTTTGTGACAATTTAATTGCTTGATTTTAATCGCTGGATTAGTGTAAATTCAGAATGTAAAACATTCTTTAACTAGTACCGAATCCCGCCGTACTTTTTTATCTTTTACGACCAGTAGAACCGTTTGATGATCCCTGAGGAGAATTGGTATGGACAGCAGATTTTCAACAGCTTTTTCGCGGACGATTGCGGTTATCGCGTTGGGCATATTCTTTGTAATCGGCATTGCGGCACAGGATGATCCGGATCCAAATTCCCCGGCACCGATCCTGTTGAGTGAAACTGATTCGACGCGGGCCTTGGCCCAAACGCCGCGCGGCAATAAAGGTAGAACGGACCTATCGAAAATGCCGGCCCGGGCCTTCTTTCCTAACACCAAAGTCGAATTGTTCGCAACTGACCTCAAAGTTAGTGACGGTGAGCGAGCGAACGCTTTTCGGCTGTATGTTGAAAATAGTGCCGGACAGCGGTTTCGTTTCCCGGTTTTGGACATTGAGCGGATCGCAAAGGATTCGGACGTTTATCGCGTCACGGTGCAGCTAAGGGACGAGATTGGTTTTTGGGATCAGGCAACCTGGGACGGGGACGTTCTAATTTATTTGTCGTGGCGGGGAATGGCAAGCAATCGCGTCCGCCTCGGCATCGGTCGTCTCGGCGGCGACATCAAAGATGATCCGGAGGCAAAGCCGACACCGGTCGGAACAAAAGCTGAGTCCTTTTCCGATAAAACGGTTTCATCAGAATACGTCGGATA
>JBGTCS010000527.1:0-4474 GCA_041748715.1 Pyrinomonadaceae bacterium
CGATGGAAAATGACTTGTATGGGAATAGATCCGAACAACCAAATCGACGGACATTTTCCAAACATCTAATTTCTCGTGCGGCCTCATATCCTATTACCTATCACCCATTACCCATCACTTGAGATCCAACACCGCCCAATCGTGCTGCAACGCCGTCTGTTTCAACCTAAAATCCGGAACCACCGCGACCGAGTGTCACAACGACGGTGCCATATTCGTCAGTCTTCCCACGGGTTCAAGATCGTGGCCGAAGAACCGCAAAAATTTTGGACATTTCGAGTAACAAGTATAAGATCATGTTCGATAGCAGTTGCTTCTATAAGCAAATCAAATGCCGGGCGGGAGACGCCTTTTGCCTGCAAATCGGCATTTAGTTTTGCCCACATAGACATGGTTTGTTGCCGGACCTCAAGAATACGGCCTAGAAAGCCGGAAACCACTCCGTCATACAGCCACGTTTCCAATCGTATGCGTTTTTTGCCGCTCGGCAACCGATAAATGCCCCTCTCAATCTCACCAACGGTAATTACGCTTAAAAATAGTCGCCCTTCGTCTCGGCCCTTGAACCATGAGACAACAGTACTGTCCGGTACATCCCTCGTCAATTCAGATATTGTGCAGGTGTCAAGAAGGTATCCCATCGTTAGTCTTCAAAATTAAGATCGCGAATAAGCTCGGCTGACCGACTGAGATCGAGTTCAGTAAGGTCGACAGGACACGATCTCAACACATCTAACAATGATTTCTCTGCCGGCTTGCCATTTGCTTTTTTCCAGTCAGCAATTGAAACCAGCACAGCAACATCCTTGTCGTGCCGCTTGATGATCTGCGGCTGACCTTTTTCCGCGAGCCGGATAATGCTGCTCAGATTATTCTTTGCTTCTTTTACGTTATGAGACATTTTTCACCTCCGATGAGCCGTCCAAGAAATGGCTACGTAGCCATTATTGCATATTTCTGTCCCGACTTTCAAAACTTTACTTGAGATCAAGAATCGCCCAATCATGCTGCAGTGCTGTCTGCTTCAATCTAAAATCCGGACACACCGCGACCGGATGGCCGACTATCGAGAGCATCGGCAGATCAGAGATACTGTCGGAATATGCGTAGGACGTCGAAAGGTTGATATTCTCTCGCTCGGCGTATTCGCGTATCCATTTCGCTTTGGTGGCCGACGCCATAACGGGCGGCAGAACGCGGCCGGTAGCGTATCCATTGACAAATTCGAGGCGGTTGGCGACAAAGTCGTCAATACCTAGGTGGTCCATCAACTTGTTTATCGTAAAATCCAGGGCACCTGTCAGAACAACCTGTCTTTGGCCGATCTTTTTCCCCTGCATTATCAATTCTGATGTTCCAGGAAAAATGGCCGGTTTTAGGACCTCTTCGAACAGATCGTCCGAAAAGTATCGGAGCCGGTCTTGAGAAAGGCCCGCATAACTTCGGAAAAAGACCTCGTTAAAAATGTTCCGCGAATATAGATCCGTAATACCGAAAAACGGCAGTTTGGCCAATGTTCCCACGCTCTTTTTTGCCGTCTGCCACAACCCCTGCTGGCGTTTGGCGTAAAATGCCAGAGTGTGGACCAGGTTGGTGCGAACCAATGTCCCCTCAAGGTCATAAAATGCGGCGGGTTGTCCGTTTCTGCTCATACAGGCTTTGTGATAAGTTACTTGTACTAATTAAGAAGACTGAATATAGCAGATTTCGCGGAGGTTGGACAGAAGCGGGCCATGCAAAATAAAAAAATTTACATTTTCATTACAATTGTAATTACTTTGTACTTACAGACCTCCTGTGCAACGCCGCCATCGGCCGAAGCAACCCCGTCCGGTCCGGCCCGGCCGCCAGCGGCGGAAACGATCTCGCAGGCGGAGAAACTGTTCACGGAACGCGAGGACCTTTCCAAGCTTAGACAATCCGTTGCTCTGCTCGCCGTTTTGAGAACGCCCGACGCACGCAATTTTGACGTCGAGTGGAAATTTTCAAAATTCAGCCTTTTTCTCGGCCAACGCTTAACCGATGAAACCGAACGGACCGACGTTTTCCAGGACGGGCTCAAGGCAGGACAGATCGCCGCACGTATGGAACCTGACCGGCCCGAAGGCCATTTTTGGTACGGAGCAAATCTCGGGGAACTTTCTCGGATGAGTCCCGTCACGGTCGGCTACAAATCCATCGACGATATTCGCGAAACAATGAATAAGGTGGTCGAGATCGACCCCGGCTATCAGGGCGGAAGTGCGTTCGATGTACTTGGCCAATTGGAACTGCACACAAGGCTTTTTGGCGGCAAGTCCGAAAAAGCCGTTGAATATCTAGAAAAGGCTCTGACCTTTGAGAAGAATAATTCGAATGTCAGGCTTCATCTTGCCCAGGCTTATTTATCTGCAGGTAAAAAGGATGAGGCAAAACGGCAGCTCGAATATCTGGTCAAAATGCAGCCCGACCCTGATTTTAAGCTTGAACATCTTCCAAATCTTGATATCGGCAAAAAACTTTTGGCTAGCCGTTTCTGATCAGCAAATGCTATCGGTCGAGGGCCCGTAGGTCACAAAATTATGCGACGAGCAATTTTCCCGGGGTCATTCGACCCGCTAACCAACGGCCACCTCGATATCATCAGGCGGAGTTCTCCGTTGTTTGACGAGATCATCATCGCGGTGCTCAACAATAAAGACAAGCGACCGATGTTTTCTGTCGAGGAACGCTGCTCGATGATCCGCGAAGTTTTGGTATCTGTCGATACGGGTGGCTGCAAGTTGATCGTGGACAGCTTTTCGGGGCTGACGGCCGATTTTGCAAAGGAAAGCGGGGCTACGGCCATCGTCCGGGGTATCCGGGCGGTCAGCGATTACGAATACGAACTCCGCATGGCTCTGATGAACCGCCGTCTGGAACCGACGATTGAGACCGTTTTTCTGATGGCGGGCGAAGAGTTTTCGTATGTTTCGTCCACGCTGATGAAGCAGGTTTTTGAACTCGGCGGGAGGGTCGAAGGTTTGATCCCGGGCCTGGTCGAGGCAAAAATGCGGGCAAAGCTCGGGGGATAGAATGATCACCTCGGTCCATCACGCTCAGATAAGCATACCGGTCGGTGCCGAAGACGCCGCACGGGATTTTTATTGCGGAGTGCTCGGTCTGGCGGAGGTGCCCAAACCCGAAGCACTTGTGGGACGCGGTGGGTTCTGGCTTCAACTGGGCAATTTTCAGATCCATTTTGGAACCGAGGACGGCGTAGAAAGAGCCAAAACAAAAGGCCATCTCGCATATCTTGTGACAGATCTGGACGAGTGGCGGACAAAACTCGCCGAGGCCGGATGTGAAACGATCGACGGTATTCCGATCCCAAATTACCAGAGATTCGAGTTTCGAGATCCGTTTGGCAATCGGATCGAGTTTTTACAAAAGATGGACTAAAAATCAACGCCGCCATCGGCGTTATCACCGCTCTGCGGTAAAATCGCTTTATGACCACTCCATTCAAAGTATCTGAAAATGTCGCGGCCATGAAAGGTTCGTCGACGCTGATCGCGGCTCAGGCTGCGGCGGAAATGCGTGCCCGCGGGATCGCCGTCATCGACCTGTCGGTGGGCGAGCCAGATTTTGACACGCCCGAATTTATAAAAAAGTACGCCTGGGAAGGGCTGGAAAAAGGATTGACCAAATATACCGCGACAGCGGGGTTGGCCGATTTTAGGAACGCGATCATTGAATTTTACCGCTCGCGATTTGGAGCGGATATCAAAATGGCTGAGGTCGCGGCTTCGTGCGGAGGCAAGCAGGCACTTTTTAACGCCGCCTGTTCCCTGCTTAACCCTGGCGACGAAGTGTTGATCCCAAAACCGTATTGGGTCACATTTCCCGAGATCGTGACATTTGCCCGTGCCACCAGTGTTTTTATTGAGACTGAGGACACGGATTTTGTCCTCACCGCCGAACAAGTCGCTGCCGCCATCACGCCGAAAACAAAACTAATCATTATAAATTCGCCGAGCAATCCGTCGGGGCGTGTGATACCTGCCGATGAAATGCGACGGATCGTCGAGGTCTGCACCGAGCGTGGCGTATATGTGATGACCGACGAATGTTACCTGTTTTTTGCTTATCCCCCGGCCCAACCGTTTTCGCTTGCTTCGCTGCCCGACGAACTTAGGGAATATGTCTGCGTCGCCGGCAGTTTTTCAAAAACCTACGCGATGACCGGCTGGCGTGCGGGATACACGATCGCCAATACCGAATGGACAAAAGCAATGGTCAAACTGCAAAGCCATTCGGCGACGCATCCGACATCATTTGTTCAATATGCATGTGCAAAAGCTCTCCGCGTCACCGACGCGACCGAGGCGGCCGTCAAATCGATGACCGCCGAATACGAACGCCGCCGCGACTGGCTTATCCCGGCGCTGAACGAGGTCAACGGGTTCAGATGTCCGATGCCCGAAGGCGCGTTTTATGCATTTGTCGATGTGCG
>JBGTCS010000528.1:0-5056 GCA_041748715.1 Pyrinomonadaceae bacterium
GTAAATTTAAGGAAATCGGTTGGGTCCATGACCCACCTAAAACCGTCACCGGGCCTAACGGTATGTTCTTGGAAAAGGACAGTCAACATTTGCTTCTCGCGGACGTTTATTCAGGGAGGATCTACCGGGTTGATATTAAGACCGAAAAAACGCGAATGATCTACGATCATCCTTTTGGCATTAATAGTGTCGTTCGGGATAGCAAAGGAATGATCTGGTTCACGCAATCAGCAAAAAACGCGGGCCCTGACGAAATGTGGAACGCTGTGAACCGGCCAACTGATTCGGGTGCGGTTTTTTATTTACGCGGTTCGGGGGATCAGGTCACGATTCCCGCGGTCGAAGCGGCGGCGAACATCTATTTTGCCAATGGCATCGCTCTCGACAAAGCTGAACAATATCTATACGTCGCGGAAACGATGATGGATCGTGTGCTGCGCTATAAAATAGCCAACGGAACTCTGACGGAGCGAGAGACCTATCAAGTCGTGATGACGCCCGACAATCTTGCGTTCGACCAGTACGGAAATCTTTGGATCGCTTCACCTATCAGTAACAAGGTCTTCGCGGTCGACAACAAGTGCCGCAGTCTCCATACCGTATTCGAGGCCGTCACCGCGAGCAATACAAGGATTCAAAATGAATGGATAGTACGCAGCCGCCTTGGCAAGACACTCCTCGAACTGCTCGGACCGGAACTGTCGCGGCCGCTACCGGGTGTTCTGACGGGAATGTTCTGGTCCCGCGACCGTCGGACTTTATTCATTACAGGACTGGGAAACGCGATCCTGAGGATTGAAATAAAGCCGTAGAATGGTTCAACGGGATTCAAAAAACCCCAGCCACCGCGACCTGCATAGCGGGGAGATCCAGGAGGCGGTTTCGCCCCATATCATTCTAAACTTTACGCCAATGAGAAAAATTGCTGGAACGCCCACAAAAGGATCAACGGCGCATCGGCTCGTAACTGCGGCTTTTGGCACCTTTTTCACGATAGTGGCGGTTGCTCTTTTCGTTATATCTGAGCGCACCATCGGTCCTATGCTTGCTGCCGGCGGGCTTGCGATCGTGGGCATAAATGCAATTGTCAGCGCATGTCGCAACACGCCTTCTCTCCTTTCACGTATCGGGCCACTACCGTGAAAATCGCGAGCCTGGGGCCTTCAAAGCCGGGTTCAATCCGAACGCGGTTTGTAAAATCGCATTTCGCCAGCGACGGCGACTCTGATAGGCCGAGACGCGGCGTTCGAAGAAGTTGGCTAGTTCTTGGACGTCTTGGAGATCCATGAGGAGAACGGGTTTTTGGCGGCGTTTACCTTTTGGAGACGGGGCATTGCGAGGCGTTGGCCGGCGATGATTCGAGAACCTGCCGTTTATCGGCATTCACCGAATCAAGGGCTTGCCCTCAAGCCTGTGAAGCTTTACCTCATATTACCTGTGAGGAACTGTTGAATCATGCTGAAAGTTTCTTCGGGTTTCTCTTCCCAAGGAATGTGACCGCACCTTTCAATAAACTTTAAGACCGATCGTTTAATGAGTTGGTGGGTTTCTAAAATATTCGACTCGGGCGCCACGTCCTGCCGACCTTGAATTAGCAGAGTAGCGGCTCTGATCTTGCGGATAGAAGGCCTTATATCGAACTTCGGATATGTCTTGCCGAACTCCTGTCCAAGCCTATAATTTACATCATCCGGACGCAGGTCGCGTGCAGCCTTTAATCCGATCTCACGATCGTAATAAAAGGCCGCCATTCCGAGCTTATCTCGTTCAAATCTCGCAACATCAAACAGGGAGGGATCATTTCTCAACTTCTCCCGCCATTCGTCTCGAAGTCTTTTTTCCTCCGGAAGGTATCGGACGCGCAGGTTATCGTCAAAGATATCAGCGTATTTATCAGTAATCGGCGGCGATCCCACCGATATCAGCTTATTGACTCTGTCCGGATAGGCGCCGCTGTAAAGAAGCCCGAGCATAGAACCCCAGGAGTTTCCGATAAGGCTGATCTTTGACGCTTTAAGATGCTTTCGAAGGAGTTCGATGTCCTCAATGTAACGCTCCAGCTTGACCGCATCGGTATTGAGCTGGTCAAGCTTTGAACGTCCTGTTCCGCGCTGTTCCAGCATTACGCAACGGTACGAGTCACTCAGTGCATCAGCAAGCGGCTGCATGTACCCGACGTTGGAGCCCGGACCGCCCGCGAGGAGAATTAAATATGGACCTTTATCCCCGTGAATCTTGTAATGAAGGGTTACGTCCTTTCCCCGAACGAACCCGTCGGGGGCTGGTTGGGAAAATGCACCACCAATCAGAAGGCACACAGAGAGTAGGACTTGAAATGCGATAAGCAAAGTACGTATCGGAGTATTCGATCCAGGTCCAGGCATTTGTTTCGTCTCCTCCTAACCATATACGCTAAACAAAACGTACTCAATAATTATTTGGATATCAAAAAGCCTCATTAAAACTCACATCTCCCGCCACCGCGACCTGATAAGCCGAGACGCGGCGTTCGAAGAAGTTGGCGAGTTCCTGGACGTCCTGGAGATCCATGAAAGAGAACGGATTTTTGGCCCCGTAGACCTTTTGTAGTCCTAGCATAGCGAGGCGCTGGTCGGCGATGAATTCGAGATACTGCCGCATGTCGGCGATCGAGAGGCCCGAGACGCCGCCGGATAGGATGTCTTCGGCGAAATGCATTTCGCACGTCACGGCTTCGTCGATCATCGTGACGATCTGGCGGTGGAGGTGTTCGTCGAAAAGCTCGGGTTCTTCGTTGCGGACCTCTTTGATAACATCGAGTGCGAACGCCATGTGAGCCGATTCGTCACGGAATACCCAATTCGTCCCCGCCGCGAGGCCGTGAAGCAGACCCTTTGAACGCAGGAAATACACGTACGCAAACGCGGCAAAGAAAAATAGGCCTTCGATGCATGTCGCGAAACAGATCAGGTTGAGCAGGAACTGTTTACGGTCTTCCTTTGTCTCCAGTGCGTGCAGATTCTGGATCGAGTCGATCCATTTGAAGCAAAATTCGGCTTTCGTATGAATTGACGGGATATTCTGCACCGCCGCAAACGCCTGTTCGCGTTCGTGATGGTCGGGAATGTACGTATCGAGAAGCGTCAGGTAAAACTGCACGTGGACCGCTTCCTCATAAAGCTGTCGCGACAGATACATTCTCGCCTCGGGTGAATTGATGTGCTTGTAGAGATTTAGAACAAGGTTGTTCGATACGATCGAATCGCCGGTCGCAAAAAATGCCACCAAACGATTGATCATATGCCGCTCCGACGGCGTCATCTTATTACGCAGGTCGTTTACGTCCGTCGAAAAATCGACCTCCTCGACCGTCCACGTATTCTTGATCGCATTTTTATACATCTCATAAAACTGCGGATACTTCATCGGACGAAGCGTTAAGTTGAAACCTTGATCTAAAAGCATAATAATCTTGTTGATTCACACCTGCGCGATTTGTTCTAGATGAACAATGGTCTGGCCGTTTTTGATGGAACTAAATCCAAATGCAAAATTGCCTTGATCCTTCTTGAACGAGAGAAACCATTCCTCATCGCCGGGCAGTAAAGTCATTGGCTCGAACACCACTCCTTCTGAGCCACTTAGCTTTGTGTCGAAGCCGCGTTCTCTTCCCCGATCGATATCATCGACAAAGAACCAGCACCGCAAAAAATAGCTTCTTGGGCGGCCTTCACCAACAATTAACCAAACACGAGAGCCAATGACCTCAGTTGATACTTTTTTGTTCGTAAATACACTTAACGGATTTTTTTTGTACAAATCCCCAACCGAATCCGGATTGTTGTAAACAACATAATCTCTCATGGCATATTCACTGACAGGCCTCGCAGGCTTCTGGGTTTTCAAGTGAGCAAACCAACGCTTCCTCGTCTGTATAAACCTTTTTTGGCTCTTCTATAACCGATGCGATGTTATCGGCGGCGGCAACCTGCGCAATTCGCGTGGCCGGACGTGAGCGTAGGTAGTATGTCGTCTTCAAACCTTTTTGCCACGCATACATGTACATCGACGAAAGCTTGCCGATATTCGGACTTTCCAGGAAAAGGTTGAGCGAGGCGGATTGATCAATGAAAGCTCCGCGGTCGGCCATCATGTCGATCAGGGATCGCATCGGGATCTCCCATGCCGTACGGTATATAGCTTTAAGGTCGTCGGTGAATTCCTCGATGTCCTGTACCGAGCCCTCGGCAAGCTTAATCTTGTTGCGAATCTCGTCCGTCCAGAGGCCGATGGCTTGTAGCTCTTTAACTAGATATTTATTGACCTGGACGAAGTCGCCCGAGAGTGTTTCGCGTTTGAAGAGGTTCGACACCTGCGGCTCGATGCACTCGTAGCAGCCGGCAATCGAGGCGATCGTGGCGGTGGGGGCGATGGCGATCATCAGCGAATTACGCAGTCCCGTCGACTTGATCTTTTCACGGAGGCCGTCCCAACGTGCCATATCGTCCGGCGTTACGCCCCAGAAATCGAACTGCAGATCGCCCTGTGCGGCACGAGTGTCCGGGAAGGCCGGGTGAACACCGCGTTCGGCCGCGAGATCGCTCGAGGCGTCGAGTGCGGCAAAATAAATCTCTTCCTGAATCTTCGCCGAAATTTTGCGAGCTTCGTCGCTGTCAAAAGAGAGGCGAAGCTGGAAGAAAACGTCCTGCAGACCCATAACGCCGAGGCCGATGTTGCGCCAGCGGCTGTTCGACTGCGCTGTGCTCTCGATTGCATAATAGTTGAGGTCGATTACCTTATCGAGCTGCCGAACTGCGAGTCGAACGTTGCGACGGAGCTTGTCGTAATCCACCCCGCCGTCCTTCACATAACGCGAAGCGTTGATCGATCCAAGGTTGCACACTGCCGTTTCGTCGTCGCTCGTCACCTCGATGATCTCGGTACAGAGATTCGAAAGGTGAACTACATTCTCAGGCCGTGCGGTCTGGTTCGATTTGCGGTTCGACGAATCTTTGAACGTCATCCAGCCGTTACCCGTCTGAGCCATTGTCCGCATCATCTTTGCATAAAGATCGCG
>JBGTCS010000529.1:0-4005 GCA_041748715.1 Pyrinomonadaceae bacterium
CTTGTTAAATTACGCGGCGAACGACCCTTTTGAATGGCGCGGTGACAACAAAACCGTCATCCACGACACCCAGCGCTGGCGCACCCTCATCAAACAGAAAAACGACATCCAAACCACCCTCCGCGAACTCCCGCTCGATAAATTGGAGAAGCTGGGCGAGATGCTTAAGGAGTTAAAATCTGATTAAATGTAGCTTAGAAATATATTTGAAGAATGGATGTAAAATTATGACCTCAGATAAATACGATTCACAAAATTCTAACGATACTCATGAATTCGCTCATCGGCTTAGGGAATCATTTGACAATGTTTTGAATTCAGAGATTGCTCGCAGAATTAATTCTACTGATGCCACAATCAAGGCTTATACAGATGGAGATCATCTTCCAACACCAGATATTTTGCTTAGAATAACACGAGCCACAGGCGTAAATTTGCACTGGCTTTTGACCGGGAACGGTTCGCGACGTGTCGAAACCAAAGCACTTTTCACTGAAATTGAAGAAGCTAAAATATACGAATTGGCGCGAAAAGCAGGTCGAACATTTGAGGAAGAATTACGAGCACTTGCATTAGCTTCGATAGAAACTATAAAAAGAGTTGGATAACTTAGAAACTCATCGTTGGCATGAAAATATTAGTGTTATTTACGATTCTTCCAGGTTTCACTGTCATTTCATGTCGAACCCAACCATTTAATCACAAAGACACCAGTTATCCCGCAATCTGGTTCGCGCCGATCAACGATCCGAACAAACCCGACTGGGAGATATTGCCGCAGGAGGCGAAGGCGGGGGAGGTTATTTTGTCGAAGCGGAATGAGATCGGGATCTTGTCGAACTTTGCGGCGACGCCGTTTGAGTGTTATGGCAAGCGGTATGCGAGACTGGCAAGGCTTTATGGAAGGTGCGATCGGAACCGGCGAGGCGGCCGCTGACAATTTATTGAAGTAGCTTAGTTGGGCAACAGAAACGGTGTGCTGCCGCAAAAAAACGGGTGAAAGGAAATGCCTCTCGCCCGTTTATTTTGTGGATGGATCTCTAACGTTATCTGATAGCGGTCGCGTCTTTTTCCTTTGGATCGTACGGCGAGGCCTGATACTTTTTGACCGCGTCCTGGGCGTTGTCGTAATTGTCCCCCAGATCCTCGGCCCGTTTATACGCGGCGACGGCCCGCGTACGGTCACCCTTACCGTCATAGGCGTTGCCCATTTTGATGTTTGACCATACAGACAACCAAGGCGGATTTAGATTACCTGAAAGTGCTGCCTTAAAATTATCGATTGCCAGATCGTAATTTCGCTGATCGAGAAAGAGCAATCCGAGATGGTAATAGATCCAGGAATTTGAGCGGTCGAGTTTAAGAGCCGCTTCGAACTGGGTTTGCGCTTCGACGTAATTCCCTTCCTTAAACTGTT
This sequence comes from Pyrinomonadaceae bacterium, assembly GCA_041748715.1. Classification (GTDB taxonomy): domain Bacteria; phylum Acidobacteriota; class Blastocatellia; order Pyrinomonadales; family Pyrinomonadaceae; genus OLB17. Next base: position 1,418 of record JBGTCS010000529.1, read on the forward strand.
CGATCCCGCGGCGTGCGATCGACGAAACCCGCAGATCCGGCGAGATGCGAAGCAGTTTATAATTCGGATCAATTACAACCGAAATGGGTTTGCCGTCCGATTCGATATTAAAATCGGCGCTTGCTTCGTCCATATTGATCGTGACGAGCGAGATGCCCTGGTCGCCTTCGGATCGAAGCTGTATATCCACCGGCAAACGAAGATTGTCGTAATTCTGTTTTACGGTTCCGCGTGTAACGAATTTGCCGGCGCGGGTTCGGATGATCAGATAATCGCTCGAAAATTCCGGGACACCCGTTCCCTCGACCCAGCGGGCAAAAAAGTAACGCATATTCTCGCCGGCGATTCTCGAGGTCAGCTTTTCAAAATCGTCTATCGATGCTCTCTTGCCGCGAAATTCCTGTAAATAAGTACGGAGCAGTTGATCAAATTTTTGAACGCCCAGCGTGTCCCGGAGCAACTTGAATACAAATGCGCCCTTGGCATACATGATGTATTGGTAGGCGATGCTCTGATCGTCAAGATTCGCCGGTGTCCGTAAAAGAGACGCGGTCTGTTCAAATGTGAGCGATTTTTCGAGGAGTTCGCGTCGAAGAGCGTCGAGTTTTGCGCCGTCCAGTTCGCTTTCCCGCAGCGAAAAAGCGCTGTATTCGGCCAGCCCCTGCGAAAGCCACGCTTCGTCAAATGATTCGAGACCGACCGTCAAACCCCACCATTGATATGCCGCCTCGCGCTGAAATCGGGCAAAGGTCACATCGCGGGCTTCTTCGAACTGACGACTGGCGACAAAAAGCATTCCTCGGGTCGAATAAAAATCCAGACTCTCATCGTCGATTTGGACGATCGTCAATTTCTTGCCGTTATCAGCCGTTCCATAGAGTTTTGTGTAATGATCGAGGGCTTTCCCCAGCGTTTCGCCATAGGAAATTATCTGGTTGTCATTGCCGGGCCTCGCAAAGAACTGAAGTTCCTGTGTGCCGACCCGCATCGTTTTCGGCGTATACCGACCGTATGCAAAATTACCGGGCAATGCCGGCGTCGTATTTACAAAATTGTATTTGCCGCCGATATTTGTCACCGGAGCATCGCTATAACCGATCAACTGAAGTCCGGCCGGAAGCGTGATCGTTATATCGGATGTCGCTCTGTCAGCAGCGTAATCGTGAAACGGAAACCACCTGGCGGCATACATTAGATAGCCCTGATTTTCGCCAACCGCAGCAAGCCGCTTGGTCAGCAGCGGTCCGCCAGCCGGACCGTCGAGAATGCCGCTGTACTTAAACCGAAGCACGACCGGAATTCCTTTGGCGACGTTATCGCCGAGATCAATCCTGACGTGCGGACCGATATCGCTGCTGTTGGATTGGTCCTGAATAAAGGTAACGGCGTTTACCGCAGCCACGGTCTTTACTGCGTTCTTTGGCGATGGTGTCGCCGGAGCGGCAATCGTGACACCTCGGTCCTGACGAGTGATCGACTCTACCTTTAGCGAGCCGTTGAGTTCAAACGCAACGGACCGAGTGTCTTCGAGCGGCGTAAATGCAACCTCAACCGTCGCCATCAACCGACGTTCCGCCGGTGCGAGCGTGACGTCCATTACATAATTCGTGACGTCAAACGGCGTCCGTTTTACAATTTGAGCAAAGGTCGGCAGTGTCAATAGAGCCGCAAAAAATACTAATTTAAATCCGCTGGTAATAAACTTTTTCATTTCGATTAACCGTTAAATATCCCTGTAAAATATGCTCTCGTATGATGTTCCGATTTCTCAAATCGTTTGCTATCTCGTTTGAGCGCCGCTGCTGCTGCTATTCGTCGCGAAAGAAATCGACCGAGATCGCCTTTTCCGAGATCTGTTTCCCAAATGCAGCTACGGCCTGATGCTCCGGATGGATGGTGTATTCATCTAACGCGTCACGATCGGCGAAATGAGAGACCAAACCGGTATCGAATGAGCGGTCAAGATCCAAAATATCGGCGCCGACGTCAAATGCCGCAATGTTTGGAATCATTGACGGCAGTGCAGCGAGTTTTTTTCGATGTTCGTCGCGTGTCGCCGCGTCGATCTCGGGTTTATATTTCCAACAAACGATGTGTATTAACATATCCGTCATTTTCGCACGGATCGCTTCAGTTTTTCACACGCAAACATCAAATCGTCGATACGGGCGGCGAATTTGCTTCGCACCACTTTCGCGTGACCTCGTGCCGGTAATCGAACATTTTCTTAAGCTTTGGCTCGATCAAAAGCGGCGCGGCGATCGAACCAAAGATAGAAAACGGTGGTTCGTATTCGATCTCGTCTCGTAGAATTGCTCCGTCTGCGTGCGGCTCGACAACGTGCCGATGTCGCCAGCTTTTGAACGGGCCCGATATCTGAATATCCTTGAACGAATGCGGCGGATCATAGGCCGTGTGCTCGGCAACCCAACGGGAAGTGAACAACCCGAAAATCTTTGTCTCGATGATCGCTCTTGAGCCGACCTTTGAGATATCGGCCATTAGAATAACCCGTGCGTCTTCCCACGGCGGGACGAGCCGGGCAAACGCGTCAGGCAATTCGTGAAACGCAAAAACCGTCTCGGGCG
>JBGTCS010000530.1:0-35616 GCA_041748715.1 Pyrinomonadaceae bacterium
AAAATTCCGGAGCGCCGAAAGTCGGGAAATAGCGTCGGCGTTACATAAATTTCGCTGTAGGCGAGCTGCCAGAGCAGGAAATTTGATATCCGAAATTCACCGCTGGTCCGGATCATCAGATCAACCTCGGGCAAGCCATTGGTGTAGAGATTCTTTTCAATATCGGCTTCAGTAATATGATTCAGAGATTCGCCAGACGCTGTTTTTTCGGCGATGGCGCGACGGCAGGCCTCGACTATCTCGGCGCGGCCGCCGTAATTCAGAGCGACACTCATCGTCATTCCAGTATTTGCTCCGGTCAATTCGGTTGCACGGGCGATTTCTTTTTGAACGTCTTCGAACAAGCCGTCGATCTGCCCGATGGCCTGAAACCGGATATTGTTTTTGTGAACTTCCTTGAGATCGCTGCGGATATAGCGGACGAGCATGCGCATCAGGCCCTTGATCTCCGATTCAGGACGTTTCCAATTTTCGGTCGAAAATGCGTAAAGCGTGACGGCCTTAACGCCGAGCCGGGTGCAGGTGTCAATGATCGCCCGAACCGATTCCGCACCGGCTCGATGGCCAAATATGCGTGGCCGTCCCTGTTTTTTTGCCCAACGTCCGTTGCCGTCCATTATCACGGCAATATGCCGCGGCAGGCGTGCCGGGTCGATCTCCGCCAGCAGCTTTGCTTCGGCGGAATTTTGTTTGATAACGCTGGCAAAATTTTCGTGCATTAGAAAAACATTGTCCACAGATGAACACAGATAAACATAGATAAGAATTACAAATATCGGTGTTTATCCGTGTTCATTTGTGGATAATTCTCTTATTCCCACAATCGCGTTGCGGTTTATCGGACCGTAAATATGCGGGTAAATCTCGCTATTTGTGGAGGGCTCTTTTATCAGCCGGGACATAAGCTTACTGCTCTCGATCTCGAGAACGATAACTCGTTCTTCGCCGCTGTAATATCGCCCGATCACACCGTCCAGCTGATCGGCAAAACTGCAGTGGATAAACCCTTCGTCTGTGAGGCTGGGATGCTCATACAGATCTGTATCAAAGGCCGCCCAAACATCGGGTAAAACTATGTGAAATATGCGCATCGGATTTTTTTGCCCGCGAATAACGCGAATCATCGCGAATTATTTTTCCTTCTTATTTGTGTTCATTCGCGTTATTCGCGGACAAACATCTAATCGTATTCAACCTTAAACAGGGTCAACCCCTGAGCTGACGCAGTTTTGCCTGCCAAATCGCGGTCACCTGTGATGATTGCCGTCTGAATTGTATCAGAATCTTTTTCGCCTCGCCCCACCTCTAGCATCGTGCCCACAATCGAGCGAACCATGTATCGCAGAAAGCCTGAGGCGGTAATTCGAAATTCGATCATGACACCTTGAGCCTGGTCGTTCCAACGGGATTCGACTGTAAAATCCAGAACATTTCTGATCCGTGTGTCGCCGTCCGATTTTGCCGAGGCAAAAGCGGTCCAATCGTGTTCACCCAAAAATAAGCGGGCCGTTTCGTTCATCCGCCCGACATCGAGCGGACGAGCCTCATGATGGGCAAACCGACGCCAAAATGGGGACATGACCGGGCCATTAATGACACGGTAAATATAGGTTTTTCGCTTTGCAGAGAACCGTGAATGAAAATTGTCCGGTGCCTTTTCGGCCTTCATTATCCGGATATCGCGCCATAAATTGCCGTTGATCGCGTGTTTTATTTTCTCGGGCGTGAACTTGCTGCTATTCAAATGCACATTCGCCACCTGGCCTTCGGCATGAACACCCGCGTCAGTCCGCCCCGATCCGATGACGCCCACTTCAGTGTCGGCGATCATTCCGATCACACGTTCGAGCTCTCCCTGGATAGTCCGGTCGTTTTCCTGAACCTGCCACCCGTGAAAGTCGGTTCCGTCATATTGTATTAGGAATTTGTAATTCATTTCGGAAACAAAAGTTTAAAGCGTTCGCAGCAAATGGTCGAGCGTTCGTCAAACAATACTTCGATTTCAGCTGCTTCGCTCTGAAAGTACTGCCGGTGTACAGAGCGCCAATATTCCAAGGTTTGGTCTCCCTCACCTTCGTCCGCAGCAAATTGGTCATCGACTTCTTCAAATGGTAAATGGTGTATTTCGACCGTTTTTATTACACATAGTGGATCGCCGTCATAATCGGTAACAACGCTATAACCGTCGGGGATCGGAGCTTCTTCAGGCTTGGCTTTATTGATAGCGGCCAAGCTTGCGGTCGCAACTTTCTTGCCGGCAATTACAAGTCTGCCGAGCTCCACTGCCAGCTCAGGAGTGTTGCCAAAATACCAGACCTGATAGTGTGTGTCGTCGGGAACATTCGGATTCAGAGACAGAAAGTGAGCCCAAAATTCTTGTACCGCTTGATTCATATTTTGCGGCTGCCCGGTTTTACTGCTTCAAGACCTTTTGAGCACATAGGGCATTCACTAGGGGCAAAACTCGGAACATCCAGGCTGACAAGCGAGATACGAGGAACTCCTACATCGGCTGTGCCGTTTGACCGGTCGATAATCGAAGCCGCGGCGACCACTTTTGCACCTAGATCCTCAAGAGCTGTTATGCATTCGCGTGTCGAGCCACCGGTTGTAATAACATCTTCAACCACCAGAATCCGCTCGCCTTTTTCCACAGAAAACCCGCGACGAACCTTCATCACCCCGTTTTCGCGCTCGGTCCAGATAAATCGCTTATCGAGAGCAATCGCTGTCGCAAACCCGATTACGATTCCGCCGATGGCAGGCGACGCAACCGAGTCGATGGCCTCGGTCCGATATTGTTCGGCTATTCGTTTGCCAAAATCAGCCGCATCTGATGGTTTCTGCAGGGCGAGGGCACATTGCAGATAGTTCGGACTGTGTAAACCGCTGGATAAGATAAAGTGCCCCTCAAGCAAAGCTCCGGAATCCTTGAAATGATTAAAAACGTCAGTCATTTTTATGTTTGCTTGCGGTTTGTCGATTAACCGCTAAAATCAAGTATAGATGACACCGTATCCTAACTTAATTTCTGAGTCATTGCTAATAAACGAAACCGTGGCGTTGCTGCGTTCTTTTGGCGGCAAAGCGTCCGCTGTAAGTGTTGTGGATTTTGTAATGAAGATCAGAAAACCGGATCCGCGAATGGCGCGTCTGCTGGTCGGCGATTTGATCGAACGCGACCCCCGACTTTCGCTAAATGAGGATATGGTTGAGCTTGCCGACGACGGATTTGAAAGCCGGGAATTGGCTGCAACCGAGTTCGTGGTTTTTGATCTGGAAACCACCGGAGCCAAAGCTCCCCCGTGCCGGATCACCGAGATCGGGGCTTACCGGGTTAAAAATGGCTCGGTTACCGAGGAATTCCAAACTCTGGTAAACCCGGAAATGCCAATTCCCCGATTCATTACAGAATTGACCGGGATCAGCGACGAGATGGTTCGCGAAGCGCCGTTATTTGCCGACATAGCCCACGATTTTTTGAGCTTTATCGGCGATTCCATTCTCGTTGCCCACAACTCCGGCTTTGATATGAGGTTTTTGAATTTTGAGATCGCCCGCGTATTTGGCGATTACAAGATGGGAAACCCATGCCTGTGTACCGTTCAGCTTTCGCGAAAGCTTTTGCCGGACATCGTCAACCACAAATTAAAAACGGTCGCCGAACACTATTCGATCGACCTGGTGAACCATCACCGCGCCAGTGCGGATGCATTTGCGACGGCACATATTTTTGTAAATTTGCTTGCAAAAATGGGCTCGCAAGGAGTCAACGATCTTGCTGATGTTCGAAAGATGGGATCACGTAAACATGGATATGTTAGATAAAACAATGCCTGAAGGCATAAACAACCAGGGACTCGAAATTCGCCCGACGCCGCGCGAAGAGATGAATCTTTTTCCGCTCGACTCGTTCCCATACGAATTCCCCGGCAAAGAGATCTGGGTCGAATTTGAGATACCTGAATTTACGGCGATCTGTCCGTTTTCGGATTTTCCGGATTTTGCCGTGATTCGGCTAAAATATGTGCCCAACCAGCTTTGTATCGAGCTAAAAAGTCTAAAGCTTTATATAAACGCGTTTCGTGAGGTTAAGGTATTTCACGAGCATGTGATCAACATTATCCTTGAAGATTTTGTCGGCGTGTGTGACCCGCTTCGCGTTGAGATCGAAGGGGATTTTCACGTTCGCGGCAATATCAAAACCGTTGTCAGAGCCAGCTATACAAAGGCGAATTGACCTTAATCCACATCTTTCTGGTCGGCGATTGCCCGATAACAACTGCATGCGGCGGCCTCGATACCTGGCCGGTCTAAAATTAACAGATTCCCGCGCGAATAACTGATTAGATCGCGTTGCTGAAAGCTGTTTGCGGCCTTATTAACCGCCTCGCGTCTCACGCCAAGCATATTGGTCAAGAATTCCTGCGTGATCTGAAATTCAGACGACTTCATCAGATCCTGAGTCATTAATAACCAACGTGCGAGTCGGGTATCAATCGGGTGAAACCGGTTGCACGCTGTCGACTGCGAAATCTGGGTCATCAAGGAATGGGTAAAACGTCGGAGAATTTTTGGCAGTTCGTCGCTAGACGCACATTCCTTGATCAAATTGGCCGCAGTCATTCTCAGAGATGTCCCCGCTCCTTGAACGACAGCTAAAAGGTTTGAGGTTTTTAAACCTAAAAAAACCGGGATTCCAATCATTCCTTCGTTGCCGACAATGCCCACCTCGACTGTTGCGTTGATCCCGACCGCCGAAAGCAGTGAAACTATTCCGCTTTCGGGAAAGTAAACGTGCCGGATCCTATCGCCCGGTTTAAAGAGATTGTGGTTGTAATATAGTTCGACCTGATCGAACTTTGGTACGAGACGACGAAATGAGGATGTCGTCAGTTCAGCGAGCAGTAAGTTTTTGGGCCTCAGGTAATCGGACATCGGAAACCTCCCGTATAAAGATCGTTGTGAAAACAACAAACGGCACAAGAGGATGTCTGATAGTTTAATTCCGATGTCGAATGATGATTGGTCAATGACTGATATCTGGCAACTCTAGCAACCCTAAAGTAACTGGTAGTTCTTATAATGGTGAGGTTACAAGCCGTTATTCTTGGCAATGCTTTTCCCAAGCAGGCGCTGGTATTCATCATTTACAACCTTGTAGCATTCGCAGGCGGCGGACTCGAGTCCGTGACGGTCAATAACCGTTATCGTACCTCGCAAGTTGAGGATCAAACCCTTTCCCCCTAATTTTTGTGCCGCCAGCGTTATTCCTTCTCGTCGGACACCGAGCATATTTGAGATAAGGTCGTGGGTCATCACAAGTTTGTCGGAATTGAGCCGATCGTGACTGAGCAGCAGCCAGCGGCAAAGCTGCTGTTCGACAGAGTGAAGCCGGTTGCAGACCGCAGTTTGCGAAATTTGGGTAATGAAGGCCTGTGTGTAACGCAATAACAGATCGTGAAATTTACCGCCTATTCCGAATTCGGCTTTAAGATTAATGACACTCATTCTAAATGCCTTGCCGGCACTCTGTATAATCGCCCGGTTTGGGGTCGTCCCGCCGCCCATGAAAATCGCTATGCCAAGTATTCCGTCATTGCCAACGACGCCGATTTCGGCGGTTGCGCCGTTTTCCATAATATATAGAAGCGACACGATAGCGGTTGTCGGGAAATATACAAATTCGAGAGGATCGCCCGATTCGTACAAAACGACCCCTAAGTCAAGCGAAACCGGCTCTAGATACGGCTGAATCCGGCCAAAGTCTCGACTGGGCAAGGCGGCAAGCAACTGGTTGCCCAAAGCGTCATTGTTGTTGGTTAATACAGTCATTAATAGGTTTTCTCAGAACAAATTGTCTGAGCATAAATAGCAGTGAGCGATCCACCCGTTTTGAGACGAATATACCACACAACGTTGTGCGCTAGCGCACAAAAGTTAGTTCCATTAGTCTCCCGGCCCAAGCATCGGAAAGTAAGCCTTTCAATTGTTAAAATAGTGGAAATCTAATTTATTCCCCCGGCGGGATGTTCGGTAAAAATTTCCGTGCAGGAAATATTTGCTCGAATCAATAAACCATAACAATGGACACAGACCTTATTACTAGTCGAACATGCCGGCTTATTTGACTCTCCGCACCAATTGCACAAATCGACACGATTGGTATCATTAATTTCGACGTTCTCGGTCATTTCATTTGTCATTAACATCTCTGCGCCCTCACAAGTTGAATTACTCACCGATCGATAGTTATTGGGAATAAGATTTCACCTGAAAACAAGAGCAAAATTGTCGGCCTAGCTCCAAAGTTACGAGAAGCACTTGAACTCAATTAGGTACATCTCCGCCCGTCCCTTAAATGTCCTTACCGGCCTAAACTACAGCTTATTAAAAAAACTGCCAGATGTAAGTGCGATAGCACACATATCGACGTGAACAAATCTAACCTTGGGCTGTTTGGACGCCTTTGTGCGAAAACGTACTGACTAGCATTTTTAATTATGGTTAGGTGAGTACAAGCTTTTCGTCAAATCGTAGGAGAATGAGTGCCATTCCAAACTTTCACTCAGCTAACACTCCCTGTGTTAACCGAATTCGCCTGACGAAGGCCCTAATAGCGAACGTCTCACGATGAATGCTATTTGTTTGAAAGGCGGCCTGTCTGGAAGCATCGCCGCCTTTAAAAACTAGTTGGAATCCGTCGGCGCGGGAACCAGCAAATACTGTATGACGAGTGGATAATTTTGATAATTGATAAGGGGTTTCAAGGGGGAGAGTCAGGCCGGGTCGGACCCAAAAAGTCAGGTCGGGCCTGATTCAGTGAGCAGCAGCCATAACGCTAGGTTGTATAAATAGATGCTTTGAGCAGGCAGTCTCGACCAGCGATGTTATCTGGCTTTCCAAGTGACTCTGGTTTTCGGGGTCGGCATTCGAGATCTCGGAAATGATAAGGAATTTCGATTTTTCGAGCAAGGTTTGCTCACGGAATGAAAGTTTCTTTTCGTGACTTAAAAAGGTGAGCATTTTTAAGACTTCTGCAGCTTGGAAAATATCGCCCGTCCTCAACTTTTCAGTGAACTCGCGCGATCGAGTTTTCCAATCTCCGGAAACTGGTTCGAAGTCTTCTGCAAGCATTTCGATCAGCGATCGGCATTCGTCCGAGGTGATTAGCGGGCGAATCCCGACATTGTCGGCGTTCTGTTCCGGAATAAAAATCGTCGAATTGTCGTTGAGAACCCTAAGAGAATAGCCGCTCATCGACACGTCGCCGAATTTTTGCCGCTTAAATTCTTCGATAAGGCAGACGCCCTGGTTCGGATAAGCTACTTTTTGACCGATGGTTAATTGCATGACCGATTCTCCCAATGCCTTGAGAACGATACGCGACGAAACCGATTATCAGGTCCGCCGCAGGTTTGGCCTGTCAAGAATAGGTCGAGTATAGCACAAGTCGGAATCGCAGGTTAGAAAATGTCGGTCGGCAGGGTTTGCAAGTCGCTAAGTAGGTCAACCCGGTAGCTCGATACGAAAGGCAGTTCCCGATCCAATTGCGGAGGTAACTGAGACTTCGCCGCCGTGTAGTTTGGCAAGATGTTTTACGATCGCCAAACCCAAACCCGTCCCGCCTACTTCGCGTGAACGAGAGCGGTCGGAACGGTAAAATCGCTCGAATATTCGCTGCGCATGTTCCGGTAAAAGCCCTTCGCCAGTGTCCGCGACGGTAATAAAATGGCGTCGGTCGCCCGCAGAATAACTGACGGTCACAAGGCCGCCTTGACGATTAAATTTTATGGCATTATCCACCAAGTTGGTCAGCATCTGTTCGAGTCGGACCAAATCGACGAGTATTTCGATATCTTCCGGTATATCACTTTTCAACTCTATTTTTCTATCACCTGCCTTTGCCGCGAGCGCCGAAAAGACATGGTCGACGATGGTGCCGAGGTGAACTTTGCGGATCGAGAGCGACACATTTCCCGATTCGATCATCGAAAGCTCAAGAATATCGGCGATCAGACTATGCATTCGCTCGGCATTGCGTCGAATGATCTCCAGGAACCGGATATTATTCTCTTTATCGTCAATACCGCCATCCTCGAGAGTTTCGACAAATGCCATTATCGATGTCAATGGTGTGCGGAGTTCGTGCGAGATATTTGATAGAAATTCCTGACGTACCGTCTCCAGGCGGTCGATCTGTGTGGTTTCATGAAAAAAGGCGATCGCAAATTTTTTCCCGTGGAGGTCAAAGGGCGCGACATAAACGTCAAAATTTCTTTTTTGACCTGTTAGCAACTCGAGTCTGACCTCCGCCGACTTCTCGGTCGCGATCGCCAGCCGACATGCTTCGTGTAAGGCGGGATCCCGACTAATCTCGCTTAACCTTTTTGCTACGAGATCGAGTTTGTCCGGTCTAAACACGGCGGCGGCCGGTGCGTTGTTGTAGGCAATTCGCAGATCGGTGTCGATCACGACAACGCCTTCGCGCGTGGCGTCGAGTATTTTCTGTAATATGTTGGACTGCTTGGCGGGTGATTCTATTTCGTTAAATATGGCGGCCATTTCGTCTTCGCTCAATTGCTCCCGATAAAACGATAACCCACACCCACGACGGTTTCAATACAACTGCCGCATTCGTCTAGTTTTTGCCGCAACCGGCGAATGTGCACATCGAGGGTTCTAGTGTCCCCAAAATAGTTATATCCCCAAACGTTATCTAAAAGCTGTTGGCGGGTGGCGACACGGCCTGAATTTTGGATCAAATGTTCGAAAACAGCGAATTCCTTTCTAGTGAGTTTCACCTGCCGATCGCTGCAAAGGACGCGCATATCCGCGAAATCTACGGATAATTTTTGATCCTCATATACGGTGGACGCATCAGACCCGACGCGGCGCAGCACAGCCCGGATCCGGGCGATTAACTCTTTGATCGAAAAAGGCTTGATAATATAATCGTCCGCACCGGTGTCGAGCCCCAGTATTTTGTCGCCCTCGGCGGCCTTGGCGGTCAGTATTATGATCGGTGTTTTCTCAGTTAACGGCTCGCGGCGAAGCCGACGGCACAGTTCGATGCCACCCATTCCGGGCAGCATCAGATCCAATAAGATCAGCGATGGCGTGATTTTTTCGTCAAGAGCCATCCGCAGGCCTTTTTCTCCTGACAGGGCGATCATAATGCGAAATCCTTCGCGTTTGAGGTTGTAATTCAAACTCTCGGCGATGTCTGCATCGTCCTCGATGACCAAAATTGAATGCTGCATACCGATCAATTGATTGCGTCCACCTTTTTTCCGAATCTGTGCCAGTATAGGTCGTCGCGATTAAGTGAACGTTAACAAAATGTTACGGAAATGTTAATTTAAGCGAAGCGATGCCCTAATCGAATCGGTGAAAACAACGCTATGAGACTTGAAAATTTCTTATCTAGGCTGACCGGTCACGGTGTGGGCTGTTTTTTTCATTTCTTCGCGGGCAATATAAATTTTTTGAAGTTTTCCAACGCCGGCTGTGAGATCTTTCCAGCTTTTGACATTGAGGTCGACGACAGCCAACGCAGCGGTGGGCATTTGCCCGAGGTTTTGAGTCAGGTAAAACACGATCGCTTCCATCGCTGGATTATGACCGACTATTAACACTGACGGGTGAACATCGTCGATTTCGGAAACGGTCCCAATCAGACATTGCAGGTTCGCCTCATAAATTTTCTTTTGATATTGAATATCACCACTGAAATTCCCGCCGTCCTTAACGAGACGAGCGGTCGATCTTGCCCGCTCGGCCGGCGAACTTATGATTGCGGACGGCATTAGCGACAAGCGGGCCATAAGGCCGCCCATAAACCTAGCGGCGCGGCGTCCGCGTTCGTTCAGGGGTCGTTCGAAATCAGTTAATGATGCGTCATCCCAGCTCGATTTAGCGTGGCGTAAAATGTAAAGACTTTTCATCGATATAAAAAAGGGAAGGGCGGTTCGCCACCGATTCTATCGCTCATTGTATTAATATCGCAAGCTACTAGAATAGAATTGTCGATCAGACAACTCTGGAGATTATTTTCAGGGGAAATGGATTAATTGAACGGAGCCTTATTAATAAATTTACTCGGATTTTCGGTCGGGATCGCCTTGTATGCTCTCGTCGCTGTAATGGTGCTGCGTCATCGGCGTTCCCAAAAGTCAGGAAACGTTAATATTTTGCTTTTGACGACGTCGGTTCTCGGGTTGTTGTGGAATGTCGGCGAACTTTACGGCTTTATTCAAAATGATTTTGGAACTGCGCAGATCTCGCCGATTCTGATCGCCCTATCGTTCTCGGCGCTCGGATTTCTGCCGTCGGTGGTTGTTCACTCGGCTCAAACCGATGAGTCGGGCATACATTGGTTGTCATTAGCGGCCTATGGACTGAGCATTCTGGCGACGGTTCTGCATTTTGAGGCGGCGTTTTCGAATTCGTTTGTGCCCTCGGATACGGCTCTCAAAACATTGACGGTTGGGTCGCTTGCTCTGCTTGCCGGGCTGTTGTTATTTAACTTGCGCCAGACGCTAGAGAAAAAGGCAGTTTGGGCCGCAGCATTGCTGGTTTTCGCTGTTTCGGCGCTTCACCTGAGCGGTGAACGCGAAGGGGCGTCCTGGTATGTCGAACTCATCGCCCATCAGTCATCGTTGCCGCTCGCGTTGGTAATTCTCTATCAAAACTACCGTTTTGCGTTTGCCGATCTTTTTCTAAAACGAGCGATCTCGCTGATCCTGCTGACCTCTTTAGCTTTGGGCCTCTATGTGTTTGTAGCGGTGCCGCTTTTGCGTTATCACGAAACGCATGACCGCGACGACGTGCAGGCGGCCGGACTGATCCTCGGGCTCTGGATTGCGACGGCCCTGGTTTATCCGGCGATCTATAAATTTGCAGTTTTGCTGGTAGACAAGGTTTTGCTGCACCGTGCCGATTACAATAAATTGCAGATTGAACTGGCCCGCGAGATCGAAACTCGTGAAACGATCGATGAGGTGATGGATCTCATCGGCGACAAATTGGCGATCACAATGACAGCCAAATCCGCGTCGTGGGAACAGTACGAAACGACACCGGTTCTCGGTCGTTATCCGTCGATCAACGCTACTGCCAATAATGCGACGATTGTCATACCAACCGCCGAGACCCCGCAATTTGCCTTAACTCTTAGTGAATTTTTTGGCGGTCGCCGGCTGCTATCGGACGAGATCGCTCTACTCGAATCAGTCGCACTGGTTACCGCTCGGCGGATCGATGTGCTTCGCGTTTCGCATGAGCGGTTCGAACAGAAATTTCGCGAGCAGGAATTTGCAAAACTTGCGGCCGAGGCTCAATTGACAGCTTTGCGTTCGCAGATAAACCCGCATTTTCTCTTTAACGCTCTGACGACGCTTGGCTATCTGATCAAATCGTCACCCGACAAGGCTTATGAAACGCTGTTGCGGTTGACCCAGCTATTTCGCGGCGTTTTAAATTCGACCGGGGAATTTTCTACACTGGGCGACGAGATCAGTCTGATCGAAAGCTATCTCGACATCGAGCACGCCCGTTTTGAGGAGCGACTACGGATTTCGATCGACATTCCCACAGAACTTGAGAATCTAAAAGTTCCGTCGCTGATCTTGCAGCCGATCGTGGAAAATGCGATCAAACACGGTGTCTCGGAAAACAAAAATGGGGGAGAAGTGCGGATCTCTGCCGAATTGGAAGACCGGTACGGAGACCAGTTTTTGCGGCTTTCGGTTTGGGATTCCGGCGCAGGGCGGAAAAAACCGGAGCCAATTGCCGCTGACGGACTCGGCCTAAGCAACATTCGTCAACGCCTCAGTTCGTATTATGGACCCGAGGCAAGTCTGATCATTGATAGTGACCACGAGAACGGAACTCTGGCTGAAATATCGTTTCTGATCGATCAACAACCTCGGAAGGGGCCCGAGCAGAGAAAATCCGGAACCGCCCGGGAAAATAAATAGTACAAACATTACCATGCTGCCGGAGCCGCAGAAACGAAAAATTACATTTACCGAAGCATTTAAATTTTGGTTAAAGCTGGGATTTATCTCGTTCGGAGGACCTGCTGGACAGATTGCGATCATGCATCGGGAACTGGTCGAAAAGCGCCGCTGGCTCGGCGAAGAGCGATTTCTCCATGCCCTTAATTACTGCATGTTGCTGCCCGGACCGGAGGCTCAGCAGCTCGCGACCTATATCGGCTGGTTGATGCACCGGACGCTCGGCGGGATCGTCGCGGGATTTTTATTTGTGATCCCGTCGGTTTTTATTCTATTGGGATTGTCATACGTTTATGCGGCGTACGGGCATTTGGCGGCGGTGAACGGCGTGCTCGACGGATTCAAACCGGTGGTCGTTGCGATTGTTGTCGAAGCGCTTTTCAAGATCGGCAAACGTGCTCTGAAACGGGAGCTTCAATTCGCCATCGCCGGTCTCGCTTTTATCGCCATTTATTTTCTCCACGTACCGTTCCCGCTGATCGTTGTGGCTGCTGCGATCGTCGGATTTGCGGGAATTCGGTTGGCACTATCCGTGGCCGCGGCGGAGCCTGTGAATTCCGGCGCTAGCAAAGCGATCCGCAATGAAGATTTGCTTGTTATCGCTGACAACGCGGGGCAGATCGAGCATACCCGGCCGAGTCGATTGCGTTTGATAAAGACTCTGGCGGTGGGCATTTTATTATGGATGCTGCCTTTTGCGGCGTTGATAGCCTGGCGAGGGTTCGATAGTCTGCCGGCTCAGGAATACAAATTTTTTACGATCTCGGCATTAGTCACATTTGGCGGAGCATACGCGGTGCTGGCCTACGTCACGCAGGCCGTTACAACATTTCCCTATAGCTGGATCACATCAACGCAGGCAGTCGACGGCCTGGCACTTGCCGAAACAACGCCCGGCCCGCTGATCATGGTTTTGCAATTCATTGGTTTTATGGCGGGATGGAATAATCCTGTCGACGGGTTGAGTCAACTCGCCAGCGGCGTCATCGGAGCCCTGATCGCGACATACACGACCTTTTTACCGTCATTTCTGTTTATATTTATCGGAGCTCCGTATATTGAGAGTTTGCGTGGCAACCGACCACTCAGCGGAGCCCTGTCGGGTGTCACGGCTGCCGTAGTCGGGGTAATTCTAAATCTTGCATTGGTATTCGGCGCCGCTGTCATTTTCCCGAATGGGGCGAATGGCAGCGTAAACTGGTTTGCGGCAATAATGAGCTTGGCTGCCTTTGTGGTTTTATTCCGGTTTAAGACGGACGTTCTCTGGGTGGTTCTGGGTGGCGGGGTGATCGGACTGCTTCGCATCTTTTGGCAGGCATGAGTAAACTAATCTTGATTCGAGCCATGTTATGAATAAACTGCGGGTAATTATTGCGGATGACGAACGTCCGGCAAGAGAGTTTTTAAAGGCGATACTTCGCGAATTTGAATCTGTCGAGATCGTCGGCGAAGCGGAAAACGGAGCCGACGCCGTGGATTTAATTAAATCCGTAAAACCCGACCTCGCCATTCTCGATCTAAAAATGCCCGAGGTGTCGGGCCTCGAAGCGGTCAAAATGCTTCGGAAAACCCAGATGCCGCTCATCGCGTTTGTAACGGCCCATGATGAATATGCTGTCCAGGCGTTTGAGGTCAACGCCGTCGACTATTTATTAAAACCCGTCTCGCGCGCCCGTCTCGCCGAAACGATAAATCGTGCCATTGAGCTGATTGAACACGCCGATTGGCGCTCCGTCGAGTCCGAAAAAGTAAGATCCGCCGCCGATGCCTACGAGCGAAATGCACGTCGCGAGCCGATCGAAAGGATCCCGGTCAAGGTTCGTGAAGAAATCATCCTTTTACCAGTGAATGATGTCGCGAGTATAGTCGCCGATGGCGAGTTGCTCCGCATCACGACCGAAAAAAATCAGAAATACACGATCAACCACCGATTAAAGGACCTCGAATCCCGTCTCAATCCATCGCGGTTTGTTCGCCTCTCTCGCGGAGCCATCGCCAATCTTGCGTCGGTTAAGTCCATTTCACCGCTGCCGGGGGGCATTTATAATGTGACATTAACAAACGGTCAACAGATCGTTTCGAGCCGCCTGCAATCAAAAATTCTTAGATCAAAACTCCTAAAACTCTAATATCGCACCGTTCATTTGTACATTACGACCGTTTATTAAAAAGTTGTCGCGGTCGTAGAGGTTCCTCCGTAAACTCAAGATCTACAAATTTGTTTGAGTTTATAGAAATCAATGAACAGATCATTTGCTAGTTTTCTTTTTGTAATTATTTTCTCGGTCGCGGTCCTTGGTCAGGCGTCGGGGACAATCAGCGGTACGGTTAGGGTCGGGGGCGGCGAGTCCGTCTTGCATGACGCCTCGGTGCAGATCGTCGAACTTGGACTCAAAACGACAACCGACGACAGCGGACGTTTTCGCTTCACCGATGTGCCGGCGGGCCATTATACGATCCTTGTCCATCAAGAGGGTTTTGCCGATTTGTCAAAAAAAGTCTCTGTCAATGCAGGGGCAAATGTGACAGCCGATTTTGCACTTCGTATCGCCGGATTCCGCGAAAATGTGACGGTGACGGCGAGCGGGTCGGAGCAATCGACATTTGACGCAATCGCGACAGTGAGCACGGTAAATTCGTCTCAGATAACCGAACGTGCGGCCGTTGGACTTGGCGATGTTTTGGATAGAGAAGCGGGTGTTTCAAAGCGGTCATCGGGTCCCGGTACGTCGCGGCCGGTCATCCGGGGATTTGACGGCGATCGTGTCAAAATCTCGACCGACGGGGTCAGTGTTGGTTCGCTTGGGTCACAATCCGGCGACCATTCGGAACCAGTTGACACGCTTGCCGTCGAACGGATCGAGGTTGTCAAAGGACCGGCCACGCTGCTCTACGGGAGCAATGCGATCGGCGGCGTCGTCAACGCGATCAGCGGTCATGACGAGGGAGCCCATCCCGGACTCCGCGGATATTTTTCGGGGATCGGCGGCACCAACAACCGGCAGGGTGCCGTCAGCGGAGGCCTTGAGTTCGGCACCAACAACTGGATGTTTTGGGGAAACGGCAGCGGGCAACGGACCAGCGATTACAAAGCGGGCGGCGATTTTGGCACGGTCGAAAATACATTTACGCGAAGCGCAACCGGCGGTGGCGGATTTGGTTATTATGCGAAAAAGGCTTATTTCACAACCAACTACAACTATTATCAAAACCGCTACGGCATCCCGCTCGACCATAGCGAGGACGAACCTGAAATTCGAAGTATCCGGATGCATCGTAACGATATTAAATTCAATTTTGGCTACAACGACGCAGGTCGGGCGATCAAAGGAATGAAGTTTACCGTCGATCTGAGTCGTTATCAGCATCAGGAATTGGAAGAGGACGTGGTGGGCACCACATTTAAAAATAATGTGATTTCGTTTCGGGGAATGTTTGAACAGAGAGAATTTGGAAAGCTTAGCGGACGTTTTGGCTTTGACGGTTTCAAGCGAGATTATTCGACGGTTGGAGCCGAGAATTTGATCGACGGTCCGGTTCGGCAAAACGCCTTTTCGGTGTTTGGTTTAGAGGAGCTAAAATTCGAACGGGCCACGTTTCAATTCGGCGGACGTGTCGAAAGCAACCGTTATAAACCGGTCAATCCAAATCTGACAGCCCGCGATTTTATCGGGTTTTCCGGCGCGGCCGGTGCCAGGTTCCGTCTGTGGACAGGCGGTGCGTTTGTCGCAAACTATTCTCATGGTTTTCGTGCACCGGCACTCGAAGAGCTTTACAACAATGGCCCGCACGACGGAACACTCGCGTTCGAGATCGGTAATTCGAATCTCAAACCTGAGGTCAGCGACGGGATCGACGTTTCGCTACGTCAGCAAAACTCGCGTATCAGGGCCGAGGCAAATTTCTTTTATTATGGATTTAAGGATTTTGTCTTTCTCGCCCCGACCGGCGATGTCGATGCGGCGAGTGGGTTTCCGGTCGCCCGTTTTTTACAGGGCGACAGCCGATTTACGGGAACCGAGCTTAGTCTCGATGTCACGGCCCACAAATATCTAGACGTTCTGACTGGTTTTGATTATGTGAGTGCGGAGCTGAAAGATGGCCGGGCCCTTCCGCGTATCGCTCCAAAGCGGGGCCGCGTCGGGCTCAACTTTCACTATCAGAACCTAAGCATCCGCCCCGAGATCGTCGCTGTCGGCAGGCAGGATAAAATTTTCGCGAACGAAACGCCTACCGCCGGATACGGCACGGCCAATGTGACGGCGTCATACATTTTGACTCGCCAGCATACGGCCAATATTTTTTCGATAAGCGGATACAATCTCAACAATAAGCTCTATTTCAATCACATCTCGTTCATCAAGGACATCGCTCCTGAGATCGGACGCGGCGTCAGGTTTAGTTACACGGTCAGATTTTTCTAGGCTGATTCGAAACGATCAGTAGTTTGACCGATCAAAAATGGTGAGCGATGTTCCTGTCATTCGTTCGCCATTTTTATATTAGCACCAGGAAAAATGTAGTAGAATGCTTTGTACCATTAACCAAAGTTTCGGAGAAGCAAATGCGAAGATATCTAATAATACCGGGTTTTATTCTGCTGATCGCATCTTCGTTTTTTGCTCAAGCCCTGATACCAGATTCTCCAGTTATGGTGATCGAATCGAGTTGGGAAAGGGCTCGTCAAACTCGAAAAAAGACAGAACCTGCCCCGTCGTCCGCTCCCGAACGCATGAGGACGTCAAACGACCGAAATTTTTCGCGCGAAGTGCTCAACCAACTTCCTAAGGGTGCCACCGATCCGAGAGAGACGACGATTGACGCCCGCCGCGGTGCCCTCGAAAAAGTTGTTCAGGATTCTCAGGATCCGGTTCCTGATAATTCGACCGGTTATTTTTACATTGCGAAGATGAGAAACGATTCAGAGAAAAAGATCGATGTTATATTTTGGGAGTACCGATTTATCGAGCTTGCAAATCCATCAAACGTCGTCCGACGCCAGTTTTTGTGTGCGGCTAATTTAAAGCCGGGCGAAAAGAGAGACCTCTCAGCATTTAGCCTGCTCGGGCCGAGTGAGGTCATCAGCGCCGAGAGCCTCGCCGATATTACCCAAAAATTATTCGACGAAAAGGTCACCGTGAACCGAATCGAATATTCGGACGATTCAATAATTCAGCGAAGCGACTGGAAATATGACGACGTTCGCAAGCCCGTCGAGCGGGCCACATCTACATCGTGGGGCAAGGAAATTTGCCGGGGAATTTGAAAGTTCACGTAAATATGTCCTCCCGGCCCGTCTCGCGAAACACACTTTTTGTCGCTTAGGATAAGTATTTGTTAAGCTCAATCTAGTGGAGACCGATTTATGCAAACTGAAATGCTGTCGTTCGATACTGCGAACGGGCCCGCGAGTGCCCATGTTGCCTTACCATCCAACCCAAGCGGAAAAGCCGTAATCCTGATCCACGAATGGTGGGGACTCAATGACCATATCAAGGATGTTGCCGCCCGGTACGCCGACGAAGGGTTTATTGCTATCGCGGCCGACCTCTACCGGGGAAAGACTGCGTCGAATCCCGAAGAAGCGGGCGAGATGATGAATTCACTTGCCATCGACGACGGTCTCGATACGATAAAAAACACGATCGATGCGGCTGCTTTGTCGCTTGATATCTCGCATTTTGGAATTACCGGATACTGCATGGGCGGAACCTTTGCTTTGCGGGCCGCATGCGAATTGGAAGGTTTGAGCGCTGCGGCGCCATTTTACGGCGATATACCGGATGATGAAATTCTGAAAAAGCTCAAAACTCCGACTATCTTTGTCTCGGCAACTCATGACAAATGGATAAATCTCGAAAAAGTCGCTCAGTTAGAGGATGCGGCCGAACGTTTCGAACTGCCGGTACACTCGGTCAAATATGATGCCGACCACGCTTTTTTTAATAATACCCGGCCCGAAGTTTTTGACGAGACCGCCGCAAAGGATGCCTGGGCTCTGGTAACGGGATTTTTTAACGACAAACTTTAGAAAAAAAGGCCGGAAACCTGGTGCGATTTCCGGCCTTGAATCACCTGGTTTTTTAATTCTAGAACTCTCGCCGTCCGATAAGTATTTCTCGCTCCGAACGAACCTCCATCTCGGCGTCCGGCTCGATTCGTCCCTTTCGGATCTGTTTTTGCCGGTACATTCCGGCGTCCGCCCGGCGGATGGTTCCCTCCAGGTCGTTGAGATCGCTAAAATCCTCAAACGCGTGCGAAACTCCGATGGATATAGGTTGTTTAATGCCTTCGACCAACACGTTTGAAAGCATCTGATCCATATTGTGCATCCGAGCGTTGGCAAATTCAGAATCGAGGCCGATCATGATTACAAAGAATTCATCTCCGCCCCACCGAAAAATCAGGTCTTCGGATCGGATAATACTGCGGATCGCACGCACGACCAGTCGTATGACGACGTCGCCCTGCGCGTGGCCGTGCCGGTCGTTTATTTCCTTTAAATTATCAATATCAAAAAACCCGACGCATCCTGACACCGTTTTGTTTTCTGTACCTCGCTGTTTGATATAGCCATGAAATGCGTGCCGGTTGAGTGCCGTGGTCAGGGGGTCGATGTTGGCCAGCACTTCTAATTTTTCATGGGCCTTTCGCAGTTTTTCATTGGCCCGTTTTGCGTCCGTCAGAACCTGTTCCAAAAGAACTATCACCATTCCAAAACCCAACATGGTCTGCAAAGCAAGGTCAATAATCGAGTTGTACGCAAAATAGTCGAATGGAAGAACGACGTAGTTTCGAAATACAAACGTCAAGAAATACTGCAAATGGTCCAGCGTCAAAAGTGCGAGAGCAACAAGCATGACCCGCCAGCCAAATGATTTGAGTTTGGTTTTCCACAAGGCGACAAATGCCGTAAAGAAAAATCCGGATAGAATGAGAGCGTGGAGGTTTAATACTAAAGTAAAGTCTTCGGCCACGAAGGGGAGTCCGAATGCAGTTAGTATGAATGGGAGAATAAAGAGTTCTTCCCTCATCCGCATTTCATTATTGCCTGATAAACTGCGGCAACCCGCTACCAGTAGAAACCCAAATAAATAGTGATTAAGGAAATAAAGGCTGAAAAGTTCTACGGAATATTCACCGTAGCTAAATGCCAATCGCAGGCAAAAAAGAGCGAAGCAGAGGAATAGCCATGCATTGGTCCAATGCTTTAACGCTTTAACATTTATAGAACGCTTCAAAAATAGCGTCAGCAGGGTGATGAGTGCTACTCCTGCTAATTGGATAATCAGTCCTATCTTCGAATCCATATAGTGATGGTGGAACGACGAGTATCGGGGGGTAAATTAAAGGAGAATTGTTGAACGTAAAGGCGACTGGGAATCCGCTCTACAATTCTAAACCATAAACATTGTTTAAGTCCAATGTTTATTTATCAACATTCTTTAAAAACTCTGAGAGCTCATCGAAACGGGGCAATCCCGTCCTCGCTCCGATACTGCGACATTTTAGCGCGGCCACCGCATTTGCAGCCGCTGCACTTTCCTCAACCGATCTGCCGGTGAGCATTCCAAATAGAAATCCGGTGCGAAACGCGTCCCCTGCTCCGGTCGTGTCGACACATCCGCCGGGGACGTCAAAGCCGCTCGTTTTTATATAATTTTCGCGGCAATAAAATAGTGAACCTCGATTACCGAGTGTAACGCCGGTCAGCGGACAGCCATACCGAACCGATAGCTCACGTAGAGCGATCCTCTTGTCGGCGATACCCAATAATTTTTCCGGAAGGTCGGATGATGCGATGCACACATCCACAAGCGGTAAAAGCTCTTCGAGTCCGTCAAATAGGTTATCGACATCGGTCGTAACAATAACGCCAGCGTTCCTCGCGGCGCGTGCCATCTCGATACTCGCCGCAGTATCGTGCGGCGTCAGATGCAGCACCCGCCCACGAGTTGCGGCCTCGACTGGAGCGTCCGAAACCGAGTACGCCAGGTCCCGGTCGCGCTGCCAGAGTATGGTCCGTTCGCCGCTTTTTTCATCGATCAGGATGAATGCTATTTGTGTTTTCGCCGTTTCGATCGTTTCGGCATAGGTTATGTCGACACACTCGGAAACGAGAGATCTCAATCCCAGAGTGCCCGCCGGATCGCCCCCAAATCGGCCGACATAAGCTGTCTTGAACCCTAACCTCGTCACTCCCACTAAGGTCGAGGCGACCTCGCCGCCAGCTTCCTGAAAATGATCGGTTATCTCTGTTTTGGAGTTAAAGGCAGGGTACTCCGCGACGCTGATCAGATGATCGACGGAGTTTGATCCAAACCCCACCACATCAAAATCGTTAACATTAGGGATCTTGAATGGAAATAACATGATCGTTTATCGGTTCGTCGCCGCACTACCCACTGCGGCAAAAAAACTTAACAAATTAATCTTGCCAAACTGTCACTAATCTAGTTAGATTAACTGTCAACAGTTAATTCCATGCTGTTTGGCGTGGAATTTAGATAATATCAAAACCTTTCCGGAGAGACAGGAGAAATGCCAACATCGATTTGCCCCGAATGTAAGGAAGAAGTATTCGTCGATGCCGAATGCGAACAAGGCGACGTTGCGGTTTGCGACGAATGTGGTTCGAGTCTGGTCGTCGTCGGTCTCGACCCGGTCGAACTGGATCTCAAGGACGAGGCTGACGCCGATGACCGCGCCGATCGTGACGATCTTGAGTCGTACGATTTTGACGATGACCGATATTAGCAACCGTCGACTGTATTAAATTATTCCTGATTATCGATGTCAGGTGTTTCGCTTAAGCGACGGGTATTTCCAACAATTAATTTATCCCTTCCCATTTATTTAATCGGTCAAATTGATCGAGAACGGTCATGCTGACCGTTCAATCTGCTCGATTTTTCGTTCACCAAAAACCTGGAAAAATGCAAATATCCCGCCTTTATTAACCCAGCGGCAATGGCATAGTTTTTGCCAGTTATTATTAATGATTGGCGGTTAGCCATCCCTGCTCGCCCGAGTTCGATTTTCCCGGATTGAACAAGTGTTCCAATAGCGAGACCGTACTTTTCTAATGAAATACCTTTCACCACGCCAACGATCAATAAATGTTAAATGGCTGATCCTGAGTCTTATCTCTGTATCGGCTGTTTGGCTTTTGCTAAAATATTTTGGCCTTGAGCTGGGATTTCTCCTTGTTCCTCTGTCAATCGCTGCCGTAATTGCCTATCGGATCCATCTGGCCCGGTTATCCCAAAAGACAAAGGAAATTTCAGAAGCCAGCCGCTTGCACTTGGCAACCGTCGAAGCGTTAGCAACGGCGATTGACGCTCGGGATCAGATCGGTATCGGCCATGTCCGACGAACTCAGATATTTGCTGTCGGTATGGGTCGGATACTGGGACTCCCGGAAAGTGACATCAACGCGCTCCGCACAGGAGCGTTGCTTCACGATATTGGAAAACTTGCCGTTCCCGATCACATATTGAATAAACCCGGCGGCCTGACGCCAGCGGAGATGGAGAAAGCTAAGATCCATCCTGAGGTGGGAGCGCTTATCCTCGAAAAGGTTGGGTTTTCAGATCCGGTCATTCCAACTATCAAATATCATCACGAACGCTGGGACGGAACGGGTTATCCGGAAGGGCTAAGCGGCGAGAATATTCCGCTGACGGCCAGAATCCTGTCTGTCGCGGACTCGTTCGACACACTTCGAGGAGCGAGGCCATATCGGCCCGCGATGTCTCGTGATAAGGCACGGCAAGTTATCCAGGCCGAAGCCGGGACCCGGTTCGATCCGGTTGTTGTCAATACCTTGATCCGTAATCTTGGCACTTTAGAAGAGGAGATAGCATCTCAGGGCTTGGTCTATGCCGAGTCAATCCTAGGCGGTTCCAATAGTGGAAGTCAAAATTTTGTCGAACAGATTAAGCTGGCAAATCGCGAAGTTTTTAGCCTCTACGAGCTCGCCCGTGAATTTAGCTCGTCTCGCAATCTGCCCGAGACCCTAGAAATGTTCGCTAAAAAAGTCGGTGAATTCGTGCCGTTTGACACCTGCGCGCTTTATCTGCTTGACGCAACAAAACGATCCGCAACTGCAACGCACGTCGAAGGCAAGAATGCCGATTTGCTCACGCAACGCCAAATCAAAGTTGGCCAGGGGGCAACTGGCTTTGCCTTAAAATCGCGGGAAAGTGTTCAGAACGTAGATCCCGATCTTGATTTTTCATATTCGCAAACCGAACTAACACAACAGTATTCGACAATGGCGTCAGTCCCGCTCGTGGCGGACGGCGAACTGATCGGAGCCGTGACGATCTATTCGCTTGAACTAGAGGCATATGTCGAAGAGCATCTGCGTCTCCTGGAAACCATTTCGCGAATTGCGGCCGATGCGATCGGAAAATCGCTCAAGCATGACGAAGCGACGACACACGCGATGACGGATCCGATGACGGGGCTTGCAAATGCCCGAAGCCTGCAGGCGCAGTTTGAAAAAGAGGTTGCCCGCGCAAGCCGCGGCGAAAGCGGTTTCCAATTGCTGATGCTCGATCTTGACGGGTTTAAGTCCGTCAACGATTCGTTTGGACATAAAGCGGGCGACGAAATGTTGAAAGAGATCAGCCAGGTGATCGGCGAACAGCTTCGCGATTACGACTTTCTGGCCAGATACGGCGGCGACGAATTTGTCGCATTGATCCCGGATACATCTCCGACGGATGTGATAGATCTATGTGATCGTATCGAAAAGGCGGTTTGCGAATTCAAACTGCCCGTTGACGGCGATCGACACGCGTCGGTCGGCGTCAGTCTCGGAGCCGCCGGTTATCCTGAGAAAGGTGACACATTTGACCAACTGATAATTGCTGCGGATAAAGTCATGTACGACCGGAAAACGAGCCGAAAACGATTTTTGCTGACTCACAACGCCGATCAGATCAAACGTTCGCTCGAACGGCCTTCTTCCCTCGACGATCTGAACAGGACAAATGTGTCCGGCGAAAACCTGATTGTCGAATTGGACGAGACTCACGTTTTATCGTCTGCGATCAATTAAAAGAGGATTTCACAGCATATTTCCGGTGTCGTAATTTTAGGTTTCACGGGCTGATGCCGGGCTCGCGATGCGGCTCAAAAAGATCTGTACCGCTATCAGCGACAGGACGCTCACGACCAACACATACATTCCCGAACGCAAACTGCCCGTCTGATTTGATACAAACCCGATAAGCCAGGTCGAGGCCGCGGCACCCAACGTGCCGCAAATGAATAACGGAGTTGCCCGCCGAGTAGCGGTCCGGCCGAACGCTTTCGAGAAACGCGCGACATTGGTCGGAAAGATCCACGACGTCCCAAATCCGGCGACCGCCGCGCCGATACCGAGCGCCGCAACGCTAGCGGCCGTGACGGTCACCATCATTCCCGCCAAAACTATCAGCAGCCCGAGCATCAGCATTTTGTTTTCATTAAAAAAGCGAAACAGCACTGGCGCGACCCCGCGGCCGACGACAAATAAGACAAAATACAAGAGTGTCGGCGACAGCCAGTGAACAACGTAATTTTCGTCCAGGCGTTCGCTATAGCTTGTCAGCCATCCACCCATTCCG
This sequence comes from Pyrinomonadaceae bacterium, assembly GCA_041748715.1. Taxonomy (GTDB): domain Bacteria; phylum Acidobacteriota; class Blastocatellia; order Pyrinomonadales; family Pyrinomonadaceae; genus OLB17. Next base: position 23,639 of record JBGTCS010000530.1, read on the forward strand.
CTTTCAAATCCGACATGGATAAAATTAAAAAGAGCGATTGCCCAGGCGAGCGGCATTCGCCAGATCGCGACATCCACCGACTCCGGTTCAGTTGCGGTCGGGCTCGCGAGAGTTATCAGCCGCATTGGTTGGAAAAATAAAAACACAGCCGATAGCAGCAGCGGAGCCGCTAAAATGGATGTAGTCAGTAAAATATCGGTTCCACGGCTCGAATAATCGACAAACGGTTTGCAGATAATAGCACCCACGCCCCAGCAAAAATTGAGAATGCTGAGCGCCGAGGCGGCGTTCATCGGATTAAATTCGAGCACGATCATATTGATCGCCGGCAGAGTTAATCCGATGCCAACACCGGCGATCACAAATGCCGAGAGAGAGACGGGAAACGAATCGACGTTTAGCAAAAGCACACCCGCCGCCATCAATACGGCTCCGATCATCGATGCCAGAATAAACTGATTTTTGCGGGCATAGCGGCTTGTCAAAAATGTGCCAAAGAGCGAACCGGAGAATTGCGCCGGGAAATAAAAGCCGACATCGAGATCGTTTAATTCGTATTGGCGCGCCAGAATCGGCAAAAGCTGTCCGATCAGGACCGTGATCGTGCCCGAGATTAAAAATAATCCGTGCAAAATGATCCTGAGCCGTAATGTATTTGTATTTGGCGACATTCGTTAAGCAATTATTCTGGCAACATATTTTTGAAAGACAAGCGGCTGGTAATTAAAGGTAAGCTCGCTCTGTCCAGGTATTTCTTGATCGCGACGCGCATTTGGCCGTTTCCTGAGATTGCGAGCTGCGGGCAGCTATCGGCTAGTTCGCAAAAACACCGGTATTTGGTTAAGATTTAGTTATATAAACGGCCAGTTGCGATTTGTATGGCGCGTACAAAATAAACATGTCCCTATCCTTGATCGAAGACGCCGCGGCCGACATTCGCGACGGAAAAATGATCATCATCGTCGATGACGAAGATCGCGAAAACGAAGGCGATCTCGTCTGCGCCGCCGAAAAGGCAACGCCTGAGATCATTAATTTTATGGCGGTTCACGGCCGAGGGCTTATTTGCCTGCCGCTGACCGAGGAGCGTTGCAGCGAACTTCAATTATTCCCGCAAACGACTGAGAATACATCGAGTATGGGCACGGCCTTTACTACCTCGATCGAGGCCCGCGAGGGCGTGACGACCGGAATATCCGCGGCCGATCGGGCAAAGACCATTTTGACGGCCGTCGATCCCGCATCTAAACCGAACGATCTGGCGCGTCCGGGCCATGTGTTTCCGCTGCGGGCAAAAAACGGCGGTGTCCTTGTCCGCGTTGGCCAGACCGAGGCCAGCGTCGATATCGCACGGATCGCTGGGCTGCAGCCGGCGGCCGTTATCTGCGAGATAATGAATGACGACGGTACGATGGCTCGCATGCCGGAGCTCGAGATATTTTCCGCAAAGCACGAAATGAAGATCATTTCGGTCGCCGATCTTGTTCGCTACCGGATCGAAAAGGAAATGCTCGTCCGGCGCGTTGTCGAGGCCGATCTTCCGACACGCTACGGGACCTTTCGGACTATTGTTTACGAAAACGTTATAAACGGCGAAACTCATGTAGCCCTTGCGATGGGCGATGTTTCTAGTACAACCGGACCGGTACTGGTTCGCGTCCAAACCGAGAATGTGACCTTCGCGATGTTTGGCTACACTTTTGGCGAAGCGTCAGGTGCCGTACAGACGTCGTTGGAAAAAATATCGCAAGCTGGTCGGGGTGTTCTAGTATATCTTCGTCAACGCGAGAATAATCTGGATCTTGTGAATCAGCTGAAAACGTATTCGCTGATGAATGAAAAGGGTCTGGATTTTCAGACCGCGAAACTCGAAACCGGGTACGGAAAGGTACATGATTACGGGATCGGTTCCCAGATTTTAAAGGATCTCGGAGTTAAAAAGATAAAACTCCTTTCTAATCATCCGCCGCGGGTTAATGCTCTGGACGCGTTTGATCTTGAGATAGTTGAAACTGTCAGTCTCTAGATTTTGAGACGGCCGCAAAGATGTCGAGCGAAGATATTAAAAACGAAGAGGTCGTCGACGAGGTGCCGGTAAAACGCCGGTTCACGCCGCCGCGCGCCTTCGTCATTATCCTCGCTGGTGCTGTCATCTCACTGCTTTTGATTTCCCTGCTAAGCGTCGGGCTTTACCGTTTTGGCGTTTTTGACGATTATATTCGCGTAAAATTCAGGACTAAAATGGCCGACATCGGCATTACATTTGACGCTGATGTTTTTCGCGTCGCCGCGTCGCCTCTGGAGCTGAATCTAAAGAACGCAACTTTTAACGACAAACTGACGGGTGAAAAACTGTTTTTCATCCGCGAGGCTCATTTAGGGATGACGGTCCGGGACCTGTTTGCCCTCGAACTGAGCCGCGATATCGAGATAAATAAGACTGAGATAAGCGGTGCCGAAATTTGGATACAGTTTGACGAGGACGGAAATTCCAATTTCTCAAATCTAACGCTGATCGAGGACGAGGGTGGTTCCGCGGTGAGTTTCCGATACGAGTCGATCGATTTTTCGCTGGTCGACAGCATTGTGCATTTTGGTGAGCAGACTCGAAAGGTCTCGGGGGATGCAAAGAACATTCTGTTTTATCTGTCACCGGAAAATTACGAGGTTCCTGACGAAGAGAAACGCTACAACTTTGACCTGACAGCGACAGATTCGAATTTTGTTTATGACGGTAATCCGGTCGAAAATATCGACATCCGTGCGACCGGCATTGCCGACCGTACGGGTGCCGAGATCAGCCGTTTTGACCTGACGACCCCGCTTGGCACCTCGACGTTGATCGGAACGATAAGCGATTGGGCCGATCCGAAATACAATTTTGATATTGAATCGACGGTCGATCTTACCCAGGCGTCGAGCATTTTGCCGATCGGCACATCGCTCAACGGTGTCGGTAATTTTAGCGGCAAAGTTTCGGGCCAGGGCGAAAATTACACAATTGACGGCCATATCGATGCCCAGTCGCTCAGGGCCGGCGGGGTCTATCTCAAAGGGGTGAATGTCACCGGGACCGTCGCCGGAACCAATTCGAGCTACGATGCGAACGGCACCGCAATCGCCGAGATGCTGACGTTTGACGATTTCCGAATAGATTTTTTAAAGCTCGTCGGCAACGTACGCGGTACAGGCACAGATTTTAGATGGCTTGGCGAGCTACAGGCTGCTGCCGCGAAAACGCCGTCGCTGTCGCTCGGCGGTCTTTATTTATCTGACGCTCTTGCTGAATACAAGGACCGCCAACTCAGAGCATCGGCCGGGAATAGTCGGGCCCGATCATTGGCGGTCGGCGGTAACGAATTTTCCGATGTCTCTGCACGAAATCTCAAATTCTCCGATTCAAACGGTGTCACGCTATTAACTTCGCCGAATGCCCGGGCGGGCACGATGAAGTCAAAGGATTTCAGCATCCAGGGCGTCACCGGACGCAACTTGCTTGTAAAAAATCAGGCTGGCCGCCGGACTGACGTAAATATCGACGGCCTGAGAGCCGACGCCGCTCAGATCAAAACCTTAAAGCTCAAAAACATACTGACCGACGAATTTCGGTTTACAGACTTGCCGAGTTCCACCATCCTCAGAGCAAATAACCTCCGCGCCGAACAGCTTACCGGTAACGGCATTAGAGTTGACGGTCTCAACGCTCCGTCGATTGATCTCGAAAATACCGCCGCACAGATGGTCGTTTATGCTGGCAAGCTTCGCGTTGCCAAGCTCGATGCGGGAGCGGCCGTTCTCGGCAGCCTGAATGTCGCGGGCGTCAGACTAACGATTCGACAAGGACGTCTGGAAGCGAGATCTGACGACATCGACGCCGGAAATATCGCGTTGAAAAAATCCTCAACGCTGCAGGACGGCGGAAATCTCGAAGCCGTAAAGATCTATAAACCGGTCTATATACTCGAGCCGTCGGGCCGCTATCGGGCGACAGCCGATATGAGCCTCGGCGGTGGTGCGATCGGCAGCGTTTCGCTCGGGGCGGCGACGGCAAAGGTTGATGTGAATAATGACCGCGTTGCTCTGAACGATTTGACCGCTGACGTGATGGATGGCCGGTTAAACGGCAACGCCTTGATCGCATTGAACAGCCGGAGCCAATCCGTCCTGACCGGCGATTTTACAAATCTCGATATTGCAAAACTTCTCGCGCTGCAGGGCGGAGCCATCACGCCAATTGAAGGTCAGACCACCGGGCGCATCGACCTGAGGTTCAACGGGACAAATTTCAGAACAGCGAGCGGCACGCTGAACGCCGATATTACAGCCAATGCCGGTACGGCCGAACGCGGATTTATACCGGTTGGCGGGCGAATTGATCTCAGTGCCCTCAACGGGCTTTTCACGATTGATCGGGCCGATCTCAGCTCTGAAAAAAGTAAATTGACCGCCAGCGGGCGATTTGACCTCAAGGACGAGAACTCCGATCTGACGCTTGCCCTTAGATCCAGCGACGCGTCCGAGATCGACAGGCTCATCCGCGTTCTCGGCGTATCGGACGAATTTGAACAGCAGCTCGACAATGTCCAGGTTGCGGGAAACGTGACTTTTGACGGAACCGTCACCGGTAACTTGACCGATCCCGTGATCGACGGGCGTGCATCGCTCGAGTCGTTTTCTATGCAGGGCCGGGAACTCGGAAGCGTCGTGACCGATATTTTTGTCTCGCCAAACGGCACCGAGCTACGCAACGGCAAACTGCAGGATCGCAGCGGCGGCAATGCGCTCTTTACGGTCAGCATTCCCCGAACGGGCCAGAACAACGTCGCGGTCAAAGCCGATCTGACAAATGTGAACGCGGGCAATCTGCTTGCCGCTCTGCCGATCTCACTGCCGGATCAGATTCGCGACCTCGACGGACTGACCTCGGGCACGGTCGATATCACCGGTTTGCCAAACGACGCACGGGGCGAAGTAAGTCTGAGCGCGGCAAAAGGAATTATCGCCGGCCAGTCGTTTGACGGCCTCGATGTAAAAGCTGTTTTTAACGGAACCATGATCGACCTGCAGCGTGCGGAAATGCGTTTTGGCGCCGGAAAGTTTAATGCAAATGGCAGCTATGACCGTCTCTCGGCGGCGTTCGATCTCGACATCGATGGCAAAACCGTTCCGCTGCCGCTCGTTGTCGCCCTTTTGCCAAAAAATGATGCGATCCCGCAGATCTCGGGACTGGTGGATTTTAATGCAAAGGCGATCGGCATTCTCGATCAGACATCGACCTATAACGTTAATTTCAGCGGTGTCGCACCGAATGTTCAGGTCGGTGAAAATTTGCTCGGCCAGGTCGCCTTTAAAGGAACCACGGCAAATCAAATGCTGACGGCCGATCTGACCGCCAGCCTCGACGGCAATCCGCAGGTGATAAACGCCGCGGTTAATTTTGGCGACGACAATTTGCCTTTCACGATCGCAACCGATTTTAATCAAAGTCCGCTCGCACCGTTTCTCGCTTTTATACCGCAGCTCAAGAGCCTCTCGATCACCGGGACCGGGACGGGGCGAATCGAATTTGGCGGTAATCTTTACGCAATTGACAGCAAAGGCGATCGCGTTCTCTCCACCGAGACGTTAAGCGGAAAAGCAGAATTTGCCCAGCTCGCACTTCAGATCCAGGACACCCCGCTTTCCGCAGCCGAGCCGGTCGTGATCCGGTTCAATACCAGAGAGATCGTTTTTGAGCGTGCGCGGTTTGCCGGTGGCGGTTCGAATATGACCATCGCCGGGACCAAGGCCATGACCGATGACGGTATCAACGACCTGTCGATCAACGGGCGAGTAAATTTGAGACTGCTCAATCTGGTTTCAAAGGACACGTTCTTTGCCGGTCTGGCCGACGCCTCGGTCAGGCTTTCGGGACGCAATGCGACTGCAAGGCTCTCGGGAACCGCAAATATAGTCAACGGTTCGATCGCCACTTTTCTCGGTTCCGACCGGTTTACGATCGAACGGCTCAAGGCTCGCATCATCTTTACGTCAAATCAGGTCGAGGTCGAGGAAGCGTCCGGATATCTCGGTGGCGGCAAATTTACCGCGAGCGGCGGCGGCATTCTTGGCGGCGATGCCGGTCCAAGTGCGGGTGCTCTCGGCGGGCTCGCTCTTCAGGCATTTCGCTTTTCGCTCGACGGTTCAAATGTGACGGTTCCGCTGCCAAAAGATTTTATTACGACCGGCGACGCTAGGCTCGAAATATCGGGCAATCGCGTCAATCCGTCGTCGGCCCTCCAACTCCGGATCGGCGGACGGGTATTTGCCCGCCGCAGTGTTTATTCCAAGGATATCGATCTCGCAAATCTCGTCGGCGGGCGGCGCGATCCGGTTCTGACCGGTGGCCCAAGTACATTTTCTGCACCGCAATTCGACAATCTGGTGATCGAGGGCCGCGACGCTCTGATCGTAAAAAATAATATCGCCGATCTGACGGCCTCGGTTTCGCTGGTCCTGTCCGGCGACGCTGACAATCCGCGAATATCGGGCCGCATCACGGCCAACAGCGGTACGATTTTTTTTCGCAAAGATCGCTACGACGTGCAGCGGGGCGTTTTGGAATTCCCGCCCGACACTGGCATCGAGCCGATCATTAACCTTCAGGCCGAATCCGAGATCGGCGGTTACCAGATCTTTATAAATCTCTCGGGTCCGTTAAAAGATTCGGAGCAATTGTCGGCAACGGTTCGTTCGAGCCCGGCCCTGCCGCAGGCTGATGTCGTTTCGCTGATCACGACCGGCAATCTGACAAATTCGGTCGGGGGAATACCGACGCTTGCTCAGACCGGTATCAACACGGCGGCCGAGATCCTGACCGACACGATCATAAATAATCCGGCGCGAAAGGCAACCGACAAACTGTTTGGCCTCAATGTTTTTGAGATAGATCCGCTTATTTCCGGGCAACAGGCAAATCCGGGTGCCCGGCTCACGGTCGGCCGACAGATCAACAATAATCTGCGTGTGACATATTCGACCAATCTTTCGCAGGATCAAAACCAGGTCCTCGCGCTCGAATATCGTGTCTCGAACCGGCTATCGTTTGTCGCCCAGTACGAACAGCGAAGCCTAAGCAACGTGACGCGCAACCGGGATAATTTTAGTTTTGAGATCCGGCTCCGAAAGAGGTTTTAGGCACAGCCGATCAAATTTTTATTTTTTGATGAATACTGAGAACAGACGGGACAATTCGACAGCGGCGATAAATTTAGGATCGCTGCGCCTCCGCTCGTTCGCTTTTCGGTACATCGGTGTCGCCTTTCTAATTGCTCTCGCTTTTGTGTCCGCTTTTTCGCAAAACAAATACGAAAAACACCGGATCGCCAAGATCGATATAAATGCCGGGGCTTCGGCCCGTGAGATGCAGCTCGTGGAACAATACCGTCTGACGGTCCGCGAGGCGATCGGCGAAACCTATTCGACACAGCGGATCAGGGACGCCATTGCTGCGTTATACGACACCAAAGAGATCGACACGATAGTTGTCGTCGCCCAGCTCGACGCGGCGGGCGAGGTCGAGCTTCGGTTTGATATCAAGCGAAAAACGCAGGCTGAAAAAGTCACGATCATCGTCGGCGAGACCGAGGGCGATTCGGTCAAGGAACAAGATCTTTTGTTCAAGCTAAATCTGATCACGTCCGGCACCACCATTACTGAACAGACGCTTCGCAACAACGCCGACCAAATTTTGGATTATCTCCGCGACCGGGGGTTTTACCGCTCCGAAACGGTTTACGAACGGCGTCGCCTGTCGACCGACAATGAGGTCGGTGTGACATTTCGCGTGACGCCGAACGCTCAGGCTAAGGTCGATAACTTTCAGATAAATATCGAGGGTCTGCAAAAGCCGATTCTACCCAAAGATTTAAAACTTCGCAAAGGCGGACTCTACTCGCGTGACCGGCTACAGGCCGATCTGGTAAAGATCCGTGATCTGCTCCGCAAAGAAGATTTTCTGGCACCGGAGCTCGATGAGCCGCGGATCACATTTGACGGCGACAGCAACACGATCTCGATCGTTCTCAACGGCAAGGTAGGGCCAAAGGTTGATGTCACTGTCGAGAGCGAACGCGGCAAGCTGGCCCGCAGCACCCAGACGCGGCTCCTGCCGATCAAACGCGACGGCACGCTCGATTTTGCCGCGATCGTCGAGGGCGAACGCCGTTTGGAAAATTATTATCAAGAGAAAGGTTACTTCTTTGCCGATGTGACGCCGGTCTGCTCGTCAAAGCCGCTGCTGACCGACAACGAAAATAACGAGATCGCTAACGAGACAGAATTTCTCTGTTCGTTCCTCGGCGGCGAAGACCTCATGGGCCGCGAGGTCGAGGTCAAATATCACGTCGAGCTTAACCGCCGGCTCACGCTGACCGAGATCCGCGTGCGCGGCACGGACAAATTGACGATCGAGGATATTCGCCCCGTATTGGGGTCGCAGGAAGCGAGCCTGCTCGCCATCGTCCCGGTGCTCGGTTACGGCCGCGGTTACACCAGCGAAGCGATCCTCCGTGATGACCGAACGACGGTCCTTTCGCTGATGTACGAACTCGGATATCAGGACGCAGATGTGCGGGTCAATCAGGGCGTAACGCCCGACGGCGAAAACCTGATCATCACCTTTGTCATCGACGAAGGCATTCCGACCGTAGTCAGCGATGTCAGCATCGCGGGCAATATTGAGGTGCCGACCGACGCATTGATGGCCGAGCTGCTGTCGCTAACCGACCGAAATTATTCGCGGGCTCGGGTCCGAAACGCTGTCAGAAAACTTTCCGAATACTATTCGAACCAGGGCTACTATTACGCCCGCATCACCTCGAGCATTGTCGAATCGGCGACCGTCGTTGGCCCCGACAAACGCGAGGTCAAGGTCGAATTTAAGGTCGAGAACGAAGGTAAAAAGATCGTCATCAACCGCATCCTGATAAACGGCAACGATTCGACAAAAACGGCCGCAGTTCGAAAGGCCCTGACGCTTAAACCGGGCGAATTTCTCCGTTCGGCCGACATTTATTCGAGCGAGCAGAACCTCTACGGTTCGGACGCCTTTTCTCGTGTGGATATCAAACCGCAGGCCGCCGGCGATGGGCCCGACGGCAGCCGTTTGACCGATCTGATCGTTAATGTTGAGGAACAGCCGGTTCGGCTTTTGTCCTACGGCGGCGGTTTTTCGACCGAACTCGGGTTGAGCGGATTTTTTGATATCCGGCACGTCAACCTGTTTGGCAACCTGTGGCAGGGCGGAGCCCGCGTCAAACTGAGCCAACGGCAGCAGCTTGTGCAGTTCGATTTTGTAAATCCGCGTTTTCTGCGCGACGGCAAAAAGCGGTTTGCGCCGCTCACATTTTCGGCACAATACCGGAGCGATTCGACCGTGACGCGATTTTTTCGCTCGACCTTTGATAAGGGTACCTTCGGCATCGTCCAGCGGATCGACGTCGATGGTAATCCGATCGACCAATTCGGAGCACCCGCCGGCGATCCGACGATAAACCGGCTCGGATTTTCGGCCGAAACCAGCCGGACCGTCAGCCGCAAGAGCCGGAGCATCCTTTTTGTGCGATACCGCTATGAGGACGTACGTCTTTTTAATTTCGAAAGCCTGCTCGTCAAGGACCTTCTGCAGCCGGACGCCAAAACGCGGATCTCGGGGTTTGGGGCGACCTTTGCCCTGGATACTCGGCGAAATTGTTCGATCAAATATTCGGTTCTCGACCTGATCGCCAAGGGCGAACCCGGCGAGCCGTGCCGCTACAACGCCAGCGATCCGACGCACGGTCACTACATTACCGCCGATTACAACGTCTCGCTCCCGACGCTCGGAGCAAATATCGGATTTCAAAAATTTCAGACGAGCATAAATTATTACTACACGATCGGCGGGTTTAGAAAAACGACGTTCGCCGCCCGTGCGATCCTCGGCATCGGCAAGGTTTTTTCGGGCGACGACCGGTTTACCAGCTCGCAATTCCCTTCGCTCAACGGTTTGCTGCCGATCAGCGAACGGTTTTTTGCGGGCGGTTCGACAACGCTTCGCGGATTCGATTTTGAGGAGGCCGGACCCCGCGTCGTCATCATGCCGCAGGGCACATTTATCAACAGCAAACGCGAACCCGTCACTCTCGATCCATTTACGATCCCGTTTGGCGGCAACGGCTTGGCGGTCATAAATCTCGAGGCTCGCATTCCTTTCTCTGATTCGGTACGCCTCGTCCCGTTTTATGACGGCGGCAACGTTTTTCGAAAGGTAGGCGACATTTTCAAAGCTCCGACCGTCGCCCCCGGCGATGTCGTAAGTCAGAACCAACGGGCCATCTGGACGCACACCGCCGGCCTCGGCCTCAGGATAAAAACGCCAGTCGGCGGCGAATTCGGCATCGATTACGGGTATCTGCTCAATCCGCCCCGATTCCTGATCCCGCAGCCAACCGGCCCCAACGCCGAATTCCGCCTCCGCCAAGGCAAACTCCACTTCCGTTTTTCACAGGCGTTTTAAGTAATTTTGAAACGATCTATTGCACCGCAGCGATGCTGTGAGTAGCCGACTATCGGTATGTCCGAACCCCTTCGGGTCAAATCTCTAAAAATATCCCACGGGACAATATTTTTTTTACTTTCTTTCGCTCCTCGATTGCTCTTTGTTCTCAATGGTTTGATCAAGGGTCGCTTCGTTAAATTTCCCATTGAGGAAAAACTGAGCTTGACAACTCGTTTTTTATTTAGATAAGGTTTGAAACATAAAACGTGATCAGTAGTCCCAAGCACGGTATTAGACCTACTACTCCCGATCTCAAAAAAATTTAATTGCTATAAAAAATAGCTAAGGAGAAATCCCAAATGTCTCTTATTCCGTCCGCACCGCTATTAAAGCGGTCAAAGCTTTACTACGGCACCGCTGTGTTTATTTTATTGTTTCTCGTCGCCTTGGGCGTCATGGCCTCAAATGGCTGGCTGCCGCGAACCGATCCGCTTTCGGGTAAAAAGACCGGCTGGTTCGGGTCAGAACTGCCCAATAACGCCACGAGCACGTGGAACCCGCTGGCTGCACCGCCGCCTCCCACTCCGACATCCCTGAGCAAGGAATATATCTATGCTGGATCGCGGCTGCTGGCGGTCGAGGACGCCAATGCCAACGCTGCACCGCCCGCCGACTTGGCGGTTTGGCGGCCAAGCAACGGCACCTGGTATGTTCTGGGCGGTCCCGGCTCACAGCAGACCTATTACCAGTGGGGAGCCAGTACTGATCTCGCGGCACCGGGCGATTACGACGGCGACGGCAAAACCGATTTTTGTGTTTACCGGCCGTCGAACGCCCAATTCATTGTCGTATATAGCTCATCGGGATTAATCGAATATATAAACTGGGGGATGTCGGGGGATAAACCTGCAATAGCGGATTACGACGGCGATGGTAAGTCCGACATGGCGCTTTGGCGACCATCGGCCGCGACCTTTTACGTCAGGAAGAGTTCCGATCTGTCCGGGTGGTATACCGCCTGGGGTGTAACCGGCGACACACCCGCAGCAGCCGACTACGACGGCGATGGAAAAGCCGATTACACGGTATGGCGAAGCTCAAATAAAACGTTTTATACCTACAGATCGACAGATTCCGGTGTAACAACGGCGTCATTCGGCAGTAGCGGCGACGCACCGGTCAGCGGAGACTATGACGGTGACGGAAAGGTTAACTACGCCGTTCGAAGCGGTGCCAGTTGGATCATCATGAATACCGCCCTTACAGCGACCACCACCACCACCCCGTCCGGCGATCTATCGACCGACACGCCCGTCCAAAACGACTACGACGGCGACGGCAAATGCGACATCGCCGTCTGGCGCAACCAGGCGGCCGCCTACTGGTATATCCGGAACTCATCCAACGGCACCACCAGAGTCGAACAATGGGGCACAACCGGCGACATCCCGGTCCCGGC
>JBGTCS010000531.1:0-23919 GCA_041748715.1 Pyrinomonadaceae bacterium
ATCAAGATGAATGGTCTCAAACTCGGTCTGCTCGATCAGCACGTCGATTTTGGCGAAGCTGAAACAGTTCACACCGCTGCTCTCTCGGCATTCAAAGAGATCCATGATATGGAAGCCGAGATGCGGCTGCTGGAAAAGCGAATGGAGACGGACCATTCAGAAGCGATCCTGGACAAATACGCTGACCTGCAAACAGCATTCGAACATGCCGACGGTTTTTCGTATGCGGCAAAGGCCGAATCCGTATTGCTCGGAATGGGTTTCCCGCCGGCGATGTGGTCGGAGGATGTGCGTACATTATCGGGCGGTCAAAAAAATCGTCTGGGAATGGTCCGGCTCTTGTTGTCGTCGGCCGACGTAATGCTGCTTGACGAGCCGACAAACCATCTGGATGTGGATGCCGTTGAGTGGCTCGAAGAATTCCTAAAAACCTATGATCGGACCTATGTCGTTATCAGCCACGACCGATATTTTCTTGACCGGACGACAAATCGTGTGATCGAGATGGATCGCGGCCAGGCTGTCACCTATAAAGGCAATTATTCGCAATATTTAACGGAACGTGAACTCCGACGCGAACAGCAGCTCCGGGAATATGAGAATCAGCAGGCGCTGATCAACAAAACCCAGGAATTTATCCGGCGAAATTTAGAAGGGCAAAAAACCAAGCAGGCAAAATCACGGCGGACGCTTCTGGCAAGAATGGAGCGGATCGAGGCCGTCACGAGCGAAAAATCGGGCGGTAATTTTGGCCTCCGTCAGGTTCAGAGAACCGGAAATAATGTTTTGACCGCCGAGGATCTAACGATCGGATATGAAAAGAAGGTTTTAGCAAAAGGCCTCAATTTCTCGCTTCATCGCGGGGACGCACTCGGTGTTATCGGCGGAAACGGAACTGGAAAAACGACACTTATAAAAACAATTCTTGGAAATATTCGCGAACTTGACGGCAAGATTCATTGGGGAACAAAAACTAATATTGGTTATTATTCTCAAAATCTTGAAGGTCTCGAACCCCGAAACGAGGTGATCCAGGAGCTCAGGCGAGTTGCTCCGACGGCGGACAATGGCACTTTACGTGGTTTTCTGGCAAAGTTCCTTTTCATGGGCGAGGATGTATTCAAACCGGTGTCCGCACTTTCCGGTGGCGAAAAAGGACGGCTTGCGCTGGCAAAATTAATCTACTCCCAGAAAAACGTTCTTATTCTGGATGAGCCGACGAATCACCTGGATATCCCGTCGCGCGAATCGTTAGAAAACGCACTCGAAGAATACGACGGAACAATCATCGCGGTAAGCCATGATCGCTTTTTCCTGGATAAGATCGCAAGCCAGATACTGTCATTCGAAAGCGATGGCGAAGTTTTTAATTTTGACGGCAATTATACTGAATTTCATGACTGGAAGGTCGGAGACGTGGCGACACAGGGACGGAGAGATGACGGGACGACGGGACGGAGGGAGGCAGAGACACCGAGTCGCAAAGACGCTGCGGCATCCGAATCTGGCTCCCCTCTTTACAAAGGAGGGGAGGCCGCCCCTCGCGGACGGGGTAGTTCTCGCGCGTCTGCTACCACGACTGTCGCGTCCCAAAAGACGGAAACACGACCGGTAGGGAGTGCGCCAACGTTGAGTAAGAATCAGCGTCAGACCCTTGAAAAACGCATCAAGCAGATCGAGTCTGAAATCCCAGTCCTAGAATCCGAAGCCGCAAAGCTGACACAGGAGATGTCCAACCCGAAGATCGGCTCCGACTACCCACGCCTCGCCGAAGTCACACAAAAACTCTCCGAAACCGAATCCCGGATCAAATCCCTTTATGAGGAATGGGAATCATCGGCGGATCAACTTAACTGACTGCTTCGTTAGAGTTTGATCGACTGATTCACAAAAAAATTTGACGAAACCGAGATCGTGAAATAATATCGACATTATGAGCATTACGGAAATAGAAACGGCTATTACACAACTCCCTGCCGAAGAGGTCGGAGCTCTTATGTCTTGGCTCGAGCGGTATCACAGTCAGATGTGGGACAAGCAGATTGCCGATGATCTGGAATCCGGTCGCCTTGATTCGCTGATCGCGAAAGCTTACGCAAGCGGCGAACCCTCTCCGCTAACCAAGGGCGACATTGATGAAGCCCGGCGTATCGTTAAAGACAGGATTGCCGCCCGTAATTCAGCAAAATGAAGATCGTAAAGCTGCCTCAAGCACTAGTCGATCTGGTGGAGACAGCCGATTATCTTGCCCAAGACGACATTCAGGTCGCCGACAGATTCTTCGATGCCTTCGAGACAACGCTGGAATTCATTCGCAACATGCCAAAGATCGGGAGCATCCGACGATTTCAAAATAATATCGATGTTCGGATGTGGTTCGTTCGAGGATTCAAAAAGAGCCTGATCTTTTACACCGAAAACGCCGAAGAGATCGTAATACTTCGAATAATTCACTCCGCCCGCGACTATGCTCGATTTTTCGGCGACGATTAGCGGTCCGCCGTAGGGCCGACATGTCCCACCCAAAATCGGCTCCGACTACCCACGCCTTGCCGAAGTCACACAAAAACTCTCCGAAACCGAAGCCCGGATCAAATCCCTTTACGAAGAATGGGAGACCGCCGCGACCACGTTGAACTAATCATTCGTGTCGAGGTTTTCCGTTGTATCGCTATCCAACGGTTGCGACAGTTAACAAATTCCAGGCCAGTCGAAAATGTTCCGCATCCGCGGCGGGCCGATCAGAAATCGACCTGTCGTGCATTAAGAACGAGTCGAACAATTCCGCTCCATGCGTTCAAGAGGGCGACTACCTTACGGCGGTCATCAATTACTGCCCGCAGAGGATCGCTATCACTTTCCCCGTGCCTTGCTGGCCGGGCGACGGCCCGTAGCCCGGATTAGTCTTAATAATGACGACCCGGCTTACGTTCCCCGTTATGACCGACCCGTTCGTAGTTATCGAACTTGAGACGATGACTCTCATAAACTCCGGCACCGTTGCCGGAGGATTTGAGCTGTTCCCGGGCTGGCTCGTCCATGTGTTATCACCACAGGTCGGTATTGCGGAGCCATCTTCAAATCCCTTAAAGGCACTTGGCGCCGAACCGACGCTCATAGGATTATTCTGAGACCATTGTGATCCCCAGATATTAACCGTCGCTCCGCCGGCCATGTTGACGAGGTTCCCGATCACAAACTGTCCGCCCGTCGGGTTTTGATACGCCGTACAGAGGTCACCGGTACCGTCGCCATCCGTGTCGCGCTGGTCCGAATTCGCGATCATCGGACAGTTGTCGTTCGTGTCCGCTATACCATCACCGTCTGCGTCGGGACATCCGGCCGAATTGACTCTGATGTTGGCCGGAGTTCCGGGGCATAAATCCGACCCGTCCGGGACGCCGTCATTGTCATCGTCGGGGTCGCACGCGTCGCCGATTCCGTCACCGTCCGTGTCTGTCTGGGTGGTATTGGCCGTAAATTGGCAATTGTCCGCACCGTCCAAGACGCCGTCATTATCATCATCAGGATCAACACAATCGGGGTGATTGTCACCGTCGGTGTCCGCTGATTTGCTTGCGGCGTTTAAAGGATTTGAGCCGCAGGCAATCTCGTCAACGTCGAGTTGCCCGTCGTTGTCATCGTCTAGGTCGACGCAATCAGCCTGGCCGTCGCCGTCGGTGTCTGCAAACCCTTCATCCGTTAAACCGTCCAAATCGTTGTCTATGCCGTCGCAGGTTTCGGGGGTCGAAGCCGGATTTAGTGGATTAGAACCGGCGGCATTTTCCGTCGCATCGGAGAACCCGTCGTTGTCATCATCCTCATCGCAGGAATCTCCGATCGTGTCACCGTCAAAGTCCGCCTGGTCGGAGTTGGCCACGAACGGGCAGTTGTCCGTGCTGTCCGGCACGCCGTCCGCATCGGTGTCCAGCGGTGGGTTGGTGCCGTTGATGCCCGCCTCGACGCACCTCTGGATAGGCTCCGGCAGATTTGAGAAAAAGTCGTAGCCAGTCAATGTTTCAACCGAATCGACCGTTGTCAGATAGGTGGTCCAATCTGAATTCGTCCCGTTCGTGTTGGGCACGATTACGGCGATAGATCTGGACGAGCAGTTCACTCGGGAGATGTCGTTTTCACCCTTCGGAATTACGAGCGCAACCTTCCAGGTGTATGCAGGGACTGTGATCCTGCCGCCGGCGATGGTGGTGGCCGGACCATTGTTGCCACTGCCTCCCGTTCCAGCGCCGCCCGCTACAATGTATAACTCATTAGCCGGCGTCAAGGTTCTTAGCGCCTGCTCCATGTTATTCCAGGTGATCTGATTGTTATCCGGCGCCTGTGGAATGATGTTGTCCATCAAAAACGTCGCCTGATTGATGGGCAGGGTGGCGAGCCGGTCGGCTGATGGTGTCATATGCCCACGGTCAAACCCTGATCCCGTATAATCGAACTGATTCACGCGGTTCCATTCGACCGGGAGCCTGGGGTCGGGCCGGAATGTGTCGACGCGGGTCAACGATCCGGTCCAGTCATTTGAGAGATGCCAGCTCACCCAATTCGGACCGCCGCGCCCCCTGTTATATGAGATTGCGTATTCGGGCTTCTCCAATAGGTAATTGTCCGGCTGATTGATATCCGTGATGGCCCCATTTGGGTTACCCATCGTCAAGTGAACGCTTGGATCGTAAGGCACGACCGCGCCCGTCGCCACCGTGAAGTTGGTCGAATAATCGGCCTGCATGAAGTCAGTGTTAGGCTCACTGTCATCGGTATCCGAATCCTTTACGTTCGCGGCAAAGATTCGGAAAGTACATTGCTCGCCGGGCTGGAAATCAACATCCGGCGTTATGACCCAGTTTCTGGGACCGGCCGCGACCACTGTAGTGTGCGGACCAGTGATTGCACAGGTGAGATCGTACCATGTGCCGGTAACCTCAACCGGTTCGCTGAAGAACACCGCGACACTGGCGTCGCGCGGGGCCGGAGTGCTGGCGAACGGATCAGAGTCCGTATCCGTGCTCGAAACTGACGGAGGCGCATCCAGAATAGCCGCTGTGCGTCGCGGATTCGGGGATCCCGTTAAGAAATCCGATCCGTTCTGGTTGGTATCGACAGCGCCGCCGCCGTTCCTGAAAATCGCACTCGACACACTGGGTGCGGGCGCGTTTGCGCTACCCTCGCGGCAATTAGCGGTAGTACCGTACCCGACAAAATCGACGATATTAGGATCATCGGTGGGGCACGTGGCGGTCGCACCGGTCAGCCCGACTGAATCGTTGACGAGAGCGACCTTACCGGTCGTGGCGCTCATGTTTGTGATGCTCTCTACGTTTGCCAACGGTAGGACGGCTCCCACCGCCCCGTTCGATCCCAACTTCGCCAGATAATACTCACCCGGGGCAATTGAGCCAGCCAAAGGAACAAGCCCGCTTGACCAACCGCTGCCGGTCGCCGCAGCATATTGAATCGACCATCCATTCAAATTAAAAGTTGTTGGGCTGGGGTTATAAAGTTCTACATAGTCGTTTTGATAAGTGGCCCCGGTATTGCCGCCGCCGCCGTAAATCTGGCTGATAACTACGTGGTCCGACGGAGGCGGGGGCGCTTGTACAGTTAAGGCGATCGAGCCGCTGCCGCCGCGTGCCTCGGCGTCAGTAAT
Organism: Pyrinomonadaceae bacterium; assembly: GCA_041748715.1. Taxonomy (GTDB): domain Bacteria; phylum Acidobacteriota; class Blastocatellia; order Pyrinomonadales; family Pyrinomonadaceae; genus OLB17. Next base: position 5,660 of record JBGTCS010000531.1, read on the forward strand.
GCTGAAAGGAAGAGTTTTTGATCCTGGAGTTGTAGTTAAAAAGGTTGTCGCGAAGAAGGAGAAAATATTATCACCAATAACCGCATCGCCATTTGTTCCATCGTCAAAGAACGTTTGGGTCGATGAGCCATCGATGGTTGTGAGATCGGCCGTTACCGCTAAACCCGTACTGGCCGGATTAGCACCGGGCGTTACGTTTACCGTTAAGAGAGTCGAGTTTCCGGCCACGACTGAATTTGGGGTGGCTTGACCGGTGCCACTGGGATTCGTGGGCAGTACGCCCCCTGATCCCGTGACTGAGATATCGTCGATACCTACCCACTCGTCGTTTCCGACCGCGTCGGTCGTAATTATGCGCACCTGGACGAGTGGACGATTGTCGGCGGCGGCGGGTAATGTGACATTGACCGGTGTGACCAACGTTGCCAGGCTCGGTCCCGTGGTCGCGTCAGCGACGAACCCAGCCGGCACGTTTGTAAAATTTCCCGTTGATCCAACCCGAAATTGAAGTGCGACAGGCTGGATTGCATTATCGGTTGAGCCGTCAATATCCCGCAGGTTATAGACCACGTTGATGTTGGAATTGCCGGTGGTGTTTAAATTAAGTTGCAGGTACGGCGCCCTGGCAGTTCCGGAACCTTGAAGAGCTACGACCGGGTTGGCAATATGAAACTCGCTGACACCGCCCGTGGCAAAGGTATTAGGATTTGTTTGATTTGCATTTACATCGACGACAATACTTTCGGCTACGACTGTCTGAGGATTTACGCCCGTTGCCCCAGTGAGACCGTCTCCGCGATACCCAATAATTCCCGGTACGCCCGACCAGTCATCGTCAATTGTGATCAGCCCGGTATTCGTCCAGTTCTGAGAAAAGGGAAGCGATTGAGCCAGATTATCCGCACGTACCAGCCGCATCATGAGCGGCCCACCGGCAATCAGAGCTACAAGCACGATGGCGGCAATGCTCAACCTGCTGATTGTCGTCGTTGCCTCACGTTTGTTACGTATCTTCCGACGTACCGACGAAACGCTAGAAACTCGACGAGGAAAAATGGCATTTACGATCTTACGAATAAGCATGGACATAATTATATATATTGGCTCCTCTAACAATGCTGGTGGGTGTTAGCAGTCTACGATTGAATTGGTGGAAATACCGTCCAGGTAACTCCAATCTGAACGGTTATCATCTATAGTTGATTGGGTTGGTAAAGCCGGAATCAAGAACCGTTTTTAATGAACTTTGAGGAAACTCTAAAACAAGCCGTAAAAATAGTCAAGCGGCCCGTAAAAACAGTCAAGTGACATCTTCCGTTTTAACTAAACGTCACCTTCGCTCTGATTCGGGATAGTCTGCCGGTGATTTCCGCTCCTGTTATCATTCGATCAAAATTATGGGCTTATGTGGAACAACTGATTGGGCCGCCTACCATCGGCACCGGTTACAACGCGGGCCGTACAGATCGAGCCGGGACCAATGCCTATTTTTACGGCATCGAAATCGGCTTTAATTAGAAGTTTTGTTGCTTCAGCGGTAGCTACGTTACCGACGACGAGCTCTAAATCCGGATATTGAGCTTTTATGGTCTTGATCGCGTTTATCACTCTCGAACTATGACCGTGCGCCGTATCAACAACTTTTGCGTCAACACGAGAATTAACCAGAGCGGCCGAACGTGATCCGGCTCGTGATCGAATTTCCTTATGACTTTTTCCCGAGTGAATATGAAATTGTACGAGCTATCGACAGATTATCCGTTTCCGGAAGGTCCGATACGACAAATACCGGCTGAGTATCGTTAGCAAAACCGGCAACTTGTAACCCCTCGTCGGCTTCGCTCATTATCGGGCCCACAGGCGTTTCGCTTTTTGCCGACAATATATCCGATTTATCGAACAGAACCGAAAGGACGTTTGACCCGTTTCTTACAACAACATGGGTAAAGCGTTTTCCTTCGAAAATACAATCGTGAACACTCAACATTTCCATGTCGCCCGAATATTTGGCTTTTAACGGTTCCAAAATATTCTCTGTAAATTCTGCCTTTCTCGGATAGTCGGTTTCGGCCATTGCTTCCCAACGGTCGAGTTTATCCAGCGCGCATTCTTTATGGGTTCCCGACGCTGCATGGACAAGATCCGTCAGTCCAGCGGTGAGAAAGGTGTTTGCGTTAATGCCCATCCCGCCGTTGTTATTGGTTAAATATACAGCCGAGAATCCGATTACCAACAAAAGCGATGCCATGGCCGGGACGAGGAATCTGAATTTAAACCAAGTTGGTGACCACAGCTTGGATCTCAGAGCTTCGTCACGGAGCCGCTCTTCGAGAGTACGACTAAATACCGGGTCGATCTGATAAGCGGCAGCGTTACGCCCAGCTACATTGACGCGATGTCTCAGTTCTCGGCGGGACCTGAAATCCAACCTGCACCCCGAACAATGTTCGAGATGATGATTAACTTGGTGGTTCGTTTCCACCAGAAGTTCATCGCTGATATACGATTCTGATATTTCTCGAAATTCTCTGCACTGCATAATAACTACCTCACAACGGCTAAACTGCTTTCTTTTGACTTCGAAATCCAAGATTTTTGGCATACTCGGCCAATTCCATCCGTAAAACTTTTCGCCCTCTCGAAAGACGTGACATGACGGTTCCAATCGGCAGTTCCATTATCGACGCGATTTCTTTATACGAAAGTTCTTCTATATCGGCAAAAATGATAACGTTTCGGAAATGTTCCGGAACTCGTTCAATGGCATCCAAAACTTCCTTATCGGTGATATTTTCAGGTATCGGCGCCTCGAAGGGAATATTATTTAATATCTCGTCGTCCTCATCATTGATGACATTTATCTTGAGCATCTTGCCAAGCCGCCTGGCGTTGTGGATATAAAGAATTCGCATCAGCCAGGCTTTGCAATTGGTTCCCATCTGGTACAGATGAAACGACCGCATGGCCTGAAACATTGTTTCCTGCACCAGGTCTTCGGCCTCGGACGGGTCGCGTGTCAGCCACATCGCCGTCCGATACAGATCCGGACGGAACGGCATCGCTTCGGATTCGAAGTTCCGCCATTTGTCTTCCTTACTTTCAAGCCACATTATTCCTAGCATGTATTAACAATACCTCGGCCGCCGGCCCATTGCACTACCTATACAATTCAGCTTTTTCCGGATTTTATTTCCTCGTCCTATTTTTATACATCTCTAAAAAAATATTTAACCCAGATTCGGCGTTGGGCGTTTTTGAGATTGAAGCCCAATGCGCAAGCCCGCGCGTTAGCAAGGGCGGTACATCCGAGTCAGATTTTCGGGGGAAGCGTGACCTCCGAGCTGCGCGATACCCCTTGCTTACGCGCGGGATTGCGCACGGAATCGGAGATTTTACCCTAATGACGAAGCCGGGTTTAATTCAAAATGGCCAGTTTCGGGCTGGGCCGGTGTAAGCAAGAAATGTGTGGAGCGTTTCGCCTTTCCAGAGAGGTATGTTCTAAAATCGGACAAAGAGAATGGTCTTGGCAGTCTTGGCCCGAACCATGTCAGTCGGCCGTCGAATAGGCGAGGCGTCAAGTTGCGTTGGTGATAGAACGTCTGAGGTTCTGGCTCACACCTTCCGGAATTAAGAGTATTTTAAATTTATCTCGGAGCGATGTGTGCGGCGCAGGCCGTCACACATTTTTTATTTAAGGCGAAGGCCAATCTTAGTTCGTGATCACGGGTTCAGGTGCAGGTTATAAATTAATGATTTTTTTACAACGGTTAAAAGAAAAAGATTACAACATCAAGAACGAAGTCCTCTCAGGGCTGACGGTCGCATTGGCACTCGTCCCCGAGGCGGTAGCTTTTTCGCTGATCGCCGGTGTGAGCCCGCTGATCGGACTATATTCAGCCTTTATAATCGGGATTATTACCGCTATCCTCGGCGGCCGACCCGGGATGATCTCAGGCGCGACCGGAGCGATCGCGGTCGTGGTGGTCGCTCTGGTCGCAACGCATGGTGTCGAATATCTTTTCGCTGCCGTGGTCCTGATGGGACTGATCCAACTTACCGTCGGTCTGCTGAGATTGGGTAAATTCATACGGCTCGTGCCACATGCGGTGATGTTCGGTTTTGTAAACGGGCTGGCGATCGTCATTTTCATGTCCCAGCTTGATCAATTCAAAGTTGTCGGCGACCTTGGGGTCCGAGAATGGATGAGCGGATCGGCCCTATTTATCATGCTTGCCGCGGTCATAGTTACAATGGCAATCATCTATTTTCTGCCCAAACTTACAAAAGCCGTTCCGTCGTCCCTGGTCGCTATTTTGGCTGTATCGACAGTATTTATCTTTTTCCAAATCCCGACAAAAACTGTTGGCGATATTGCCTCGATCGGCGGCGGCCTACCGGAATTTCATCTTCCGATGGTCTCTCTGAGTTTAGAGACTTTGGCGATTGTTTTTCCGTATTCGCTGATAATGGCATTGGTCGGATTGATCGAAAGTCTTCTGACTCTCACAGTTATCGACGAAATGACCGAAACGCGAGGCAGCGGTAATAAAGAAAGCCTTGCTCAGGGAACGGCGAATATCGTTTGCGGGTTTTTTGGCGGAATGGGCGGTTGCGCGATGATCGGGCAAAGCGTGATCAATGTCAGCTCCGGCGGGCGAAACCGCATCTCAGGGATAGTTGCGGCCCTGGGTTTGCTTATCTTTGTCGTGTTTGGTTCGGCAGCGATCGAACAACTGCCGATGGCTGCGCTGGTCGGGCTGATGTTTATGGTTTCGATCGGAACGTTTGAATGGGCGAGCCTCAAGATCTTTCGAAAAGTGCCGGCAACGGACGTTGCGGTAATGGTGATCGTCGCCGCAATTACGGTCCTATTTCACAACCTGGCTGTTGCGGTCATCGTCGGAGTACTGATCTCAACACTTGCATACGCCTGGGAAAACGCCAAGAGGATCCGGGCCCGGAAACATATCGACATTGATGGTGTCAAACATTACGAGATATACGGGCCTCTGTTCTTTGGATCGGTTGCCGGATTCGGTGAGAAATTTGACGTTCTTAACGATCCAAATGAGATCGTCATTGACTTTGAAGAATCGCGGGTGGCCGATCACTCGGCCATCGAAGCTCTGCATAAGATCACCGAACGTTACGCCAAGGTCGGCAAGACAGTTCGGCTTAAGCATTTGAGCGAGGATTGCCGGATCCTATTAGAGAACGCCTCGGCGATCATCGATGTTAATCATTGGGAGGACCCGGAATACAAACTCGTCTCGGATACGCTCGGATAGCAGTTGATCTTAATTTTGTTTTTGAAGTTCGGTGAGACAGGGAACGCACATTTGGGCGTCAGGTACCGCTTCAAGCCGGGCGAGTGGAATATCCTCTTCGCAATTGTTGCAGGTGCCGTATTTACCGGTCGCGATCAATCGACGGGCATTTTCGAGCCTGGCGAGTTCGTCTTTGCGATTTCTCTCGAGAGCTAGCCGCATCTGCTGATCCTGAAGAGCGTCGACTCGCGATAGCCGACCGATGGCTACATCCGGCTCTATCGGAGTGTGAGCATCAAGATTTTCGGCGAGCTGAGTTTCGAGATTGGCTATCTGTTTATTGATCGAGGCGGTAAATTTCTCCTGTTTCTTAACATCCATAATATATATTGACCTTATCACGGCAGATTATGGGATACCAAGAATGCCTTAAATTCGGACGATCATATAATGTCCTAACGATTGACTATTTCGATTTCCGGTTCCTTTAGTTTTTCGCGGTTTTGCTATTTTGGCCGTACAAAAAAACCTATGATTCGATCCGGTAATTTGGAGCTTCTTTTGTGATTATTACGTCGTGGACGTGCGATTCGCGTAAACCGGCGGAGGTAATGCGGACAAACCTAGCATTCGTTTGGAGTTCCGCAACAGATTTACAACCCGTATAGCCCATTCCGGAACGGAGGCCGCCGACAAGCTGGGTGACCATTTCGGCAACCGTGCCCTTATAAGCAACGCGGCCCTCGATGCCCTCAGGAATATATTTTGCATCGACGGTGCTTTCCTGCGAATATCGATCGCTCGAACCTTTCTTCATCGCCCCGATCGAACCCATTCCTCGATACGTTTTAAAATTGCGGCCTTGGAATAGTATGACCTCACCGGGAGCCTCTTCGGTCCCCGCAAAGAGCGATCCGATCATGACGGAGTCGGCTCCCGCCGCGATCGCCTTTGCGACGTCACCTGAAAATTTTACTCCGCCGTCCGCAATGATCGGAACGCCACTTCCTTTTGCGGCTTCGACGCATTCGACTATAGCAGTGACCTGCGGCACACCGGCTCCGGTAACGACGCGTGTCGTACAGATCGACCCTGGACCAATGCCGATCTTGACAGCGTCGACACCTGCCGAAATAAGCATCTTTGTCGCTTCGGCAGTGGCGACATTTCCGGCAACGAGTTCGATATCCGGGAATTGAGCTTTGATCGATTTGATGGCATTGATTACTCGCGAGCTGTGACCGTGGGCTGTGTCAACAACGATGGCGTCAACTCGAGAATCAACCAACGCTTTTGCTCGTTCAAGAAAATCGCCAGTTGCACCGATCGCGGCGGCACAACGGAGCCGCCCAAGCTCGTCTTTGGCCGCTAGCGGAAAATTGATCGCCTTTTGAATGTCCTTAACAGTTATCAACCCTTTCAAATGCCCGTTCTCATCAACGACCAGCAATTTTTCGATTCGGTGTTTTTGAAGTTTTACTTTTGCCTCGTCTAAAGTCGTTCCAACCGGCACCGTGACGAGCGGCTGCGGCGTCATTATTTCCGAAACCGGGATATCAAATCGCGTCTCAAACCTCAGGTCGCGATTTGTAATAATGCCGACCAGCAAGCCGCCTTCGTCAACGACTGGAACACCGCTGATCTTATACCGTTTCATGATCGACAGGGCCTCAGAGACAAGCGATTTCTGATCTATGGTTACTGGGTCGACGATCATCCCAGACTCGCTCCGTTTTACTTTATCGACTTCTTCAGCCTGTTCCGCGATCGAAAAATTCTTGTGTATTACCCCAATGCCGCCTTGCTGTGCAAGCGCGATAGCCAGCGACGCCTCGGTCACCGTGTCCATCGCGGATGAGCAAAGCGGAATATTCAACGAGATATTTCGCGAAAATTTAGTGCGGGTATCGACTTCGCCCGGAAGTATTTCGGAAAAGGCGGGAACCAACAGCACGTCGTCAAACGTTAGGCCTTCGATGATCTCAGTAATATTCATATCGGTATTTAATAATTCTACGCTAAATAAAAATGCCCGCAAATTGCTGCGGACACGGAAAAATCCTTTTGTTTTCAATCTCGGCGCTCAAATGCTTACGGCTGGATATCATTTCCCGTAGGTCGCGGCTGCGGAGTTGCGGGTCGTCGGGTCGGTTCGGGTGTCTTGGTTGGAGATGGTTTTGCCGTATTCGACCCTGAATTTGCATTTGACGCGGGCGTGGGCCGCGGCCTCGGCGGGGCCGGTGTTGCAACAGGTGTTGGCGTCGGTGTCGCGGAGTTCGCTATGACCTCGGTCGACGGTGTCGAAACCGGAGTCGTTACCCCAGACGAATTTGGGACGGCAGCTGGTGAGTCGGATGTTATCATCCCGCTCGTCCATATCTGGGCCAGGTTGTCCTTATTTATCTCAAATTCAATCGCGTTTCGCCGCGCCATCAGCGGTTCAGACGGAAGCGCTATAGTTTTATCGTTTAACTTAAGTTCCACTGCATTGGCCAGCGACTTTGAATAACTCAATTTCAGATTTTCTTTCGGCTCAAATGTAGTCGCGGCGCCGACTGAAATGACATTGTTTTGCGTTTTACCGTCGACCGTAGCGGTCAGCGACACGGGCTCACTTAGGGCCCTAAATTCGACCCTCAGGGTCTCCATTGTTGGAGCTGCGGGCGGCGGCACGTTGATGGCATTGGCATTTGGGTCAATTGTATTGTCGTTCGCGACAGGATTCGAATTAGCTACCAGTTCATCTGCCGGACTCCGCATATAATCAACTAGAAATAAAAGTCCGGCCGACATAATCCCGAGTATGATCACGGCAATTATCACGGTCGGTACCATCGATCCCGCCGAGCGATCGTCCGTTAATACCTCGGGACGATATCGTTTGTATTCGTCTTCTTCGACTGCCGACGTCTGGGATTGAAGTTCGGCATAGTCAGCCAAAGCTTCTTGCTCGTTTATGCCAACCAGTTTTGCGAAAGATTTGACAAAACCTTTGTTAAAAATCCCGCCCGGAAGAATGCGATAGTCGTCGTTTTCGATCGACTCAAGGTAAAGCGACGATATGCGCGTTTGCTCGGCCACTTCGCTCAGAGTAAACCCCCGCTCTTCACGGGCTTCCCGCAATTTTTCACCTAAAGTTAAGGACATTGTTTGACTATTCGACCGACAAGCGAAATAAAAAGAATTACCAAATTCTTTGAAATGAAATATATCGTTCAATTGCGAGCAATGTCAATTGTTTCATAAGGATTTCCCTCTGTCATTCTGCTGGATTGCCGCAATTTGCGGTGTGCCGTTTGGGCATTGTGGCCAGATATACTAATATCGGTAAAGCAATCCAAATAGTGAGGAATAATCAATGAGTTTAGAGGCGTTAGGTATGGTTGAGACCAAAGGGTTTATCGGTGCTGTCGAGGCCGCCGATGCAATGGTCAAGGCTGCGAATGTAAAACTGGTCGGTAAGGAATATATCGGTGCTGGGTACGTTACTGTCTTTGTTAGGGGTGATGTTGGCGCTGTAAAAGCTGCAACCGATGCAGGTGCGGCTGCTGCAAGACGGGTTGGCGAACTAATAAGCGTGCACGTTATTCCGCGGCCTCATGGTGAGGTTGAACGAGTATTACCAAAAGGCGGAGCGGTCGGCTACAGTCCCGACGAAAAGGCGCTCCAGGGCGGCGGAAAACAGCTTAGCGAGGGCGGAGCCGGCTCGACTTCGACCGATTCGGCCACCGGCAATAAGTCAAAGACTCGTTAATATTAGATCGGCCGTCTCTGCCATTTTGTCAGATTCGGTCGATGTGTATTTTTAGCCATGGCAGATAAGGATCTGATAGCTCAACAGGAGGCACGCGACGCGGTGGAGTCCGCGTCGTTTGCCTTTCAGTCGGTAGGTAAGTTCGATCAAGCCAAAATCGATCAGATCTGCGAGGCGATGTCGAGCGCCGCACTAAACGCCGCCGAGAGCCTCGGAAAACTGGCCAACGAAGAAACTGGATTTGGAATTGCGGCGGATAAGAAAGAAAAAAATCGGTTCGCTGCCGAGGACGTCTGGAACTATTTTCGCTCACTCAAAACGGTTGGCGTCGTCAAGGAATCCGAAAGTATCGTTGAGATTGCCAGTCCCCGAGGGGTCGTTGCAGCGATCATTCCGTCTACAAACCCGACTTCGACAGCGATATATAAGATCCTAATCGCGATCAAATCTCGAAACACTATAGTGCTTTCGCCGCACCCGTCGGCAGTAAAATGTATCGCTTTAGCGGCAAAGATTATGCGTGATGCCGCGATTAAAGTAGGTTTGCCGGAAAACGCCATCATTTGTCTCACCAACTCGACCATCGAGGGAACCGAGACGCTGATGAAGCACCGCAAGACCGCGGTTATTTTGGCCACCGGTGGGACAGGACTGGTGCGAGCAGCCTATTCATCAGGCAAGCCGGCGTTTGGCGTGGGGCCGGGGAATGTGCCCGTCTTTATCGAACGTTCCGCAAATGTGGAAAAAGCCGTCGCGGATATTTTGACAAGCACTTGTTTTGACAATGGCACCATCTGCGCATCGGAACAGTCAGTTGTCGTCGACGCGCCGATTGCAGATCAGGTCAGAGAGCAATTTAAGCGGCAAGGCGGTCATTTTCTTAATCCGTCCGAAGCCGAGGCAGTCGCCAAAATCCTGCTTACGCCACAGCGAACTCTAAATGCCGGAATCGTCGGCAAATCTGCGGCCTTTATCGCAAATCTGGCTGGTGTTTCGATTGCCGAAGCCACCCGATGCCTGCTCGCCGATTGTGCCGGTGTCGGGCGCGACTTTCCCTGGTCGATCGAAAAATTGTCGCCAACGCTGGCATTTTTTGTCGCCGACGGTGTTGAGAGAGGCGCCGATAGATGTCAAGAGATCCTACAGTTTGGGGGCATGGGCCATACGGCCGGGATGCATACAAATGATCGGGCGGCCGCTATCGCTTATGGCCAAAAAATGCCGGCGGCGAGGATCGTCATTAATTCGCCGACAACCCACGGAGCTATTGGATTTTCTACCGACCTTGCCCCGTCGATGACGCTGGGATGCGGTTCATGGGGTGGTAACGTGACATCCGATAATATTTCGCCCATTCATTTGATGGATATCAAACGTGTCGCTTTTGAGACCAAACCGGTGAACGTGAGTGCAAATAGACAGACCGATTCAGTAAAATCCGCCGCGGCCACGCCACAGCGAGCCGCGAGCCGTGAACAAATCGCCGCAATTGTGGACAGTTTTTTGAGCACAAAAATGGCTCAGTCGCCTAAGACCGAGGAACCTGCGGCCCCGTCTAACAGCGAGGTAAAGACCGTTGTGCATAATGTGACGGCTGAAAATGCTGTGCAAAAGCCGGTGGCGATCACGGCAGCCGAGTTTGTCAGCGAAGACGACGTTCGTCAGGCTGTGGGCCGGGGTGAAAAAATCTATATCTCGAAAAAGACCATTTTGACGCCGTCGGCACGGGATCTGGGCGAAGAAAAAGAGGTGTTCGCTCGAATATAGAAATGTCGAATCCTACGGTTACAAAAGCCATTTGCGAAAAATGCGGGTCCGATGTTCGTGAGAATACGGCGTTTTGCTATAACTGCGGAGTTTCCGTGGTAGCGAAAGAAGAGGAGCCTTCGGGTATTAAGAACGGTTCCGGCGATTTAGCCGAAGCGGAAAATAAGGCGATACTCGACGACCTGGCAAGCCGACTGAAACTTGACGATCAGGCCGAAAACGAGAAATTAGCGCTGGCCGCCGCTAAACGAAAGAAAGCCCGGGTTAGCCCTCGAAAATCAAAAGAATTCGTTTGGGAGCCGGTAGAGGAAGGCACAGAGCGCTTTCCGGTGTTGATCGCGGTTCTTATTTCCGTTATCACTTTGGCGATAGTATTTATTACGATCCGCTGGCGATAATTCGGGAGCGTTGTGACAGCCGTCACGGTGGATCACAAACCCGATTATCGGCGATCTTAGGTACAGTTTTTTAAATTAGTTATATTAGGACGTATATGGAAGCACTTGGAATGGTCGAATGTTTTGGTCTGGTCGCAATGATCGAGGCGGCTGATGCCATGGTCAAATCGGCAAATGTTAAGTTGGTGGGGTATGAAAGGATCGATGCCGGACTCGTAACCGCTATTGTCCGAGGAGAGGTCGGGGCGGTTAAGGCGGCGGTTGATGCAGGTGCAGCAGCAGCCCGCCGGATAGGTACCGTCACGGCAGTCCACGTGATTCCGCGACCGCATGACGAGGTCGAAGACGGCTTGTCGGTCCTAAGAACGGGCGAAACCACTCGCAAGAAAATTTCTGGCTCGGTACCTGAATAGTGGATAATCCAGAGACCCGGTGACGTGGTAAGGGTTGGATGTAATCCATCGAACGACTTCTAATTGTTTGGTAAAAAAACGCCGTGCGTTATCAGTAACGTACGGCGTTTACATTTGGTAAATTATCTAAAAAATTACGGTTTCTTCGGCGTCGGAGCCGGTTTTGCCCCGTTTGGCGAACCGCCCTCGGCAACTCGTCCCGCACGGGAAATTGCTATTCGTTTTTGCGAATTTGGCCCGTCATCAACCGTGACTTTTATTCCTCGATAACTGCCATCCTGCTTATCATTCGACGGGATGTAACCGATAGAATACTGAGTTCGAAGCTCACTTGATATTTCACGAGCCAGATCGGGCAATTCCTGAGCACTCTTTGGAAAATATGCTTTACCACCGGTTTCGGTCGCGATTCTTTCCAAGAAAGCTTTTGCTTTATCCCTAGGACTTTTGCTGATAAAACCGCCTTCTTTACTTAGTTCATCGACAAAACCGATCACGTAGATCTGCACTTCGGATTCGCGGAGCTGCTCGAATAGCTGTTTTTCGTTGTAGTAGCTATTTCTATCTTCGCCGTCCGACACCAGGATCAACGCCCGCCTCTTTCTTTCAACAGATTTTTTCGTTCCGGTGTGCTCGTCGATATTTTCAACTGCGAGATAGACGGCATCGATTATTGCGGTTTGACCACCCTCGATATAAAGGTTGTCGAGTGCGTCGATCAGATCGGCCTTGTTCGACGTAAATGGCTGTTCGATCTCGATCTTATCGCGGCCGACAAAACGTATAATCATCGATTCATCGTCCGGGCGATTTGTATTTATCAGGATCTTTCCAGCTTCGACGACCTTGTCCAACTGCTGCCGCATCGAGCCCGAATTGTCCACCACGATGCCATAATTGGTAGGAACTTCGGACTTTGAGAAAAAATCTATCCGCTGAAGTGTTCCGTCTTCGTATATCTTAAAGTCTTTTTCCTGAATATTGTTGATCGGCCGGTTATTGCGGTCGATGACGCGGACATTGAGATTAACCAGTTCGGTCTCGACACGAATTATTTCATCGGGATCATCTATCGCCGGCGTCGGCTTTACGACAACCGGCGTGCTTAGGGGCGAGGGCGTTGGTAATACGGTTGGTTTCGGGGTCGTGGTTTGAGCGGCGACGCCAAAATCGTGGAAATTGAAAAACAAACCCAAGGCAAATACGGCGGACAAAAGTGTCAGTGAGATTCTTTTCATGTTCAATTTGGCAAAAATGCTAACGGATGCTCGTTGTCGGCGTGGCGTAATAACCTTCACGACCGCGAACAGTTAGACGCGGTAATCCCCGCGGGGGTTTTATCTTAGTTTTTACCTTACGCCATTTTCCGTCAGGTTCGAAATTTTTTGGCGTGTAACCAATTGAATACTGGTTGCGAAGTTCAAGGGCGATGCGTTCAAATATCTCGTCCATCTCGATATCCGAGTGAGGATAATATGATTTACCGCCGGTAACTGAGCTAATTTCGTCCAAAAATGACTGTCCCTGAATACCGTACGAACTCGACGCATCGCCTCGATCCATAATTCCAACCGCATAAGTTACGACATCCGATTCCTTCATCAAACGTCGCACCTCGCCAAAATTGTATCGCGAGGCGTTATCCTGTCCATCGCTAATTATCAGTATTGCCCGCTTTTGATGTGTGCCACGAGTAACCCGTTCGACTCCGAGATAAACCGCGTCATACAGAGCGGTATTGTTCTTTGGCTCAACCAGTGTCAGCTTTCGCAAAACCGCTTCTCCGTCACGAGTTCGATCCATCAACAATTGGGCTCGATTATTAAAGGCGATCAGGAAATATTCGTCCGACGGGTGACTGGTGGTGATAAAACGTTCGAGGGCCTTTCGTGCTTTTCGGACTTTTTCACCGTTCATCGAGCCTGAAACGTCAAATAAAATGCCGACTGAGATCGGAGCATCTTTGTCACTAAAAAATGTTATCTCCTGCTCCTGATTATTGTCGATGATGGTAAAGGCATTCTGTTTGAGCCCTGAAACATACCGACCGTAAGGATCCGTAACCGTGAGCGTTAGAGTGACAAGATCAGTTTTGATACGCACAGGGGCGTCATCCTGTTCGGGTTCAATCGTCGGGCTCGGGGCCTGGGCCACAACTAACATAGCGGCAACTGCATAAAGGCAAATGACCAGACAAAAGCGAATCAGCAAAGGACCAGAAGCAATCCGCATAAATTGTAATAGGGTCATCATTTACCTCGATACCTCGAATATTCTATTGAATGGATACACGTTCTGCAAGATAATTTTAGGATGTCGAACATTGTACTCAGGTTGTTCGACACGATCACACAAACGGATTTAATCTTGACGCAACAAATCGATTAATTTCGCGTGATATAATTCGGAAGAAAGTTAACGAGACTCAGCGTTTGGCAATTTTCCTTGGTACCAATTCTACCTTATGACAGAGTTTATTTGCCGGTTGGGCACACCTTCGGGCGAGGTTGTCACACGAATAGTTGAAGCCGCCGGTGCGGCCGAAGCCCGTAAACGTTTAGAAGGCGAGGGCTTTCGCGTCTTCGCCGTGTCCACTTCAAAAGAGGGTCTAACGTCAATTATCACTGGCGGCGGCAACAAGAAGGGAAAGGTAAAACAAGCCGATTTTCTCCTTTTTAATCAGCAGTTATCGGCCCTTTTGAGAGCCGGGATACCTGTGCTACAGGCAATCGGGTTGCTCAGAACAAGATCCGGATCTGGAAATCTGCGTATCGTGCTTGCCGATGTAGAAGAAAAGATCAGAAGCGGCGTGCCACTCTCGGACGCATTCGAGGCCCAAGGGCTATTTCCAAAAATTTACACTGCGTCGATCCTGGCGGGCGAAAAAAGCGGAGCATTGGATGATGTGCTCGCCCGTTTTGTCGCCTATTTGAAGCGAAGCGTCGGTGTATCGCGAAAACTTCGCGGCGCACTCGCTTATCCGGCATTTCTGCTGTTGGCCGCGACGATGATGGTTGGTTTTTTGACCCTCTATATCGTTCCGAGAATGTCGGAATTGTTCAAAGGGCTCAGTGCAAACCGGGGGCTTCCGACAGTCACGCTGGTCGTTCTGTGGTTTTCTAACACCATCGTCAACAATATTTTTTGGCTTTTGCCATTGGCTGTTATCGTCGGCATCGCGGTGTATGCGTGGCTGCGAACAACTCCGGGCCGTCTAATGCTTCACCGGTTTCTGCTAAGTTTGCCGATTGTCGGCCAGCTTATCCGCAACATGACAACGGCCCAGCTTGCACGATCGCTTTCGACTCTTTTGTCGGGAGGCATAACGGTGCCCGATTCGTGGGAGATCTCGGCCGAATCAATCAATAATCTTGAGCTCCGGCGTCGGAGCCAGGGCGTTTTACCGATGATTCGCGAAGGTCGCGGCTTTACCGAAGCACTGGAGCAGGCGAACTGGATGCCGGAACTCGGTCTCGATATGATTGGTATCGGGGAAAAGTCCGGAAGTTTGCGCGAGATGCTGGACGAAGTCGCCACGTTTTACGACGCAGAGGCAGAGGTTCGGCTCGAACAATTTACGACGCTTCTGGAACCGATGATACTGCTTGCGATGGCCGGGATCGTGGTCACCATTTTGCTGGCAATATATCTGCCGATCATTCAAATGATCTCGTCCGGTCCGGCTGGTGGTCGAAAATAATTAAACCTTATACCTTAAAATGAGCGAACAAACCAATACAGAAACTGAGGTTACGGCGGCTCCGACTATCGGCGTTTCGGAATTTCTCGATAAAGAACCACCGGAAGTAAAAGACGCGAAATTACTGGCACGACGCTACCGATTGCCGTATATCGACCTCTTGCCGGGAGAAGGGGATTCCCCCGTCGATCTTCATGAACTTGCAAAGTTGCCGGTTGACCTAATGCTCAGAAATCAGTTCGTCCCGCTGCGTCGCGAAGGCTCGAGCCTGCATGCCGCTATGGCGGATCCGACGAATTTAGAGCGGCTCGACGAGCTTGAGAATGTTCTCAACGTGCGGATCGTGCCGTATGTCGCGACCGCAGGTGCGATTGACGTTGTGTTGCGAAAAGGTGATTCGACGCAGCGTGTTTTGCAGGAGGCGGCCTCGGGTTTTAAGATCTCCATTCTCAAAGAGACGGAACAGGGCGACGAGGTACTCGATCTGGATAGGCTGGCGTCGGATTCGGACATGTCGCCGATCATCAAACTCGTCGACACGATCCTCTATAACGCGATGGAATCTCGCTCATCGGATATTCATATCGAGACTCGCGAACGCGACGTTCAGGTCAAATTCCGCATTGACGGAGCGCTTTATGCCAAGGTAGATCCGATCGATATTTCATTCCACCAAACTCTTATCTCCCGTATCAAGGTCATGTCCGAACTCGATATCGCTGAACGACGAATACCGCAGGACGGACGTTTCCGGGTCAGGTACAAGGGGCGAACGGTCGATTTTCGCGTTTCGATCATGCCTACCGTATTTGGCGAAGATGCGGTTATTCGTATTCTCGATAAGGAGCAGATCAACGAGAGTTTCAAAAGTTTGGACCTCGATGTTGTGGGATTTGATCCCGAGGATGTCTCACGTTTTAGGCTGTATATTAAGGAGCCTTACGGAATGGTGCTTGTCACGGGACCGACAGGTTCGGGTAAAACGACTACGTTGTATGCTGCTCTCAACGAGATCCGTAATGACGAAGACAAAATCATCACCATCGAAGATCCGGTCGAGTATCAGCTCCATGGTATCGTGCAGATCCCCGTCAACGAGAAAAAAGGTCTGACCTTTGCCCGCGGGCTGCGATCGATCCTTCGTCACGATCCCGACAAGATCATGGTCGGTGAGATCCGCGACGAAGAAACGGCCCAGATCGCCATCCAATCAGCTTTGACGGGCCACCTTGTTTTTACAACCGTTCACGCCAACAACGTAATCGACGTTATCGGCCGTTTTCTGAATATGGGTGTCGAACCATATAATTTTGTATCGTCGCTCAACTGTGTTCTCGCTCAGCGGCTCGTTCGTCTCCTTTGCCCGACATGTAAACGAGAATATACACCTTCGCCCGAAGAGTTAAAGGAATCGGGAATGCGTCTCGAAGATCTAGCCAAAGATCAGGTATTTTTCCGCAGCGTCGGGTGCGATGCGTGTAACCATACCGGCTATCGCGGTCGAACCGCCATTCACGAACTGCTCGATATGTCGGACAATATCCGGGAAATGATCATCGAGCGCCGTCCGGGTTCCGAGATCCGTCGGCAGGCCGAAAAAGAAGGCCTTTCCTCACTCCGGGAATCGGCGGTGAAAAAGGTATTCCAGGGAGTTTCGACGCTGCACGAGATCAATCGCGTAACATTTGTTGAGGATATCAAAGAGTAATTTTCCCAAGGCAGGCTCGGTGAAAATAATTGGCTTTTGCCTATAATCGTGTCAGGCGATCAATTTGCTATAAATTTCGGCATCGACGTTTCCGCCGCTGACGATCAGACATATTTTTTTACCCGCGAATCTTTCTTTATTTTCGAGAATCGCTCCCAGACTTAAGGCGCCGGTGGGCTCGGATTTGAGATTTACAAGCGTAAAGTAAAGCCGCAACGCCGCGCCGATCGATTCTTCGGAAACCTCGATGATCCCGACGACGCCGTCTTTTATTATTTTCCAATTCAACTCACCAAGCGAAATCGTCCGGGCACCGTCAGCGATTGTCATTGGTTCGCTCTGGTTGATGATGATCTGACCGGATTGGAGTGATAGCGACGCGTCGTTTCCGAGCTGCGGTTCTGCGCCAAAAATCTGAGGATTCTTTCCGGCCCGTCTGTAACCGGTTATCAAACCGGATATCAAACCGCCGCCGCCGACACCAGTGATCACAACATCAAAATCACGCTCCGCCAATTCATCGCCAAGCGACGAATTGCCCTCGATCACATATTTATCGTCATAGGCGCTTGCAAAATATGCATCTGGCATTTGTTCGGCGAGCTGTGCCACGCGTTCGTTGCGGCCAACCTTGGTTGTATCCACGAGATCGACCGTCGCTCCAAAACTGCGTACGGCATCGACCTTAACCTTTGCCGAGGTCGAGGGCATGACGACCGTACATTTTTTACCAACCAATTTGCATGCATACGCCAGTGCCTGCCCAAAATTGCCCGATGATGCGGTCAATATCTCATCCTGCTCGACATTAATGACCAAATTATAGGCCGCCCGAAACTTGAAACTGCCGGTATGTTGAAAGGTCTCGGTGACGATGGTTACATCGAGGCCGAGAAAGTCGTTCAGCTTTGATGATTCGATAAAAGTCGTTGGACGGCTGGCCTCGCGGAGTGATTTCATAGACTGAAAGATTAACCCAACACCGTAGAGACGCAAAACGGACGGGCCGAATGTTGACGGACTCAGGCATAATCGCTAGATAACCGAAGAGTCCCGAGATGCTCAACGAATTAATTGCGCTTGTCAGATAGCAAGTTTGAGTTAGAATGGCGGTATGAATAAAGCACATTTCGGAATGATCGGCCTTGGCACGATGGGCCGCAATTTTCTCCTGAATATCGCCGAACACGGAATTCAAAGCGTTGGATTTGATCTCGACGCCGGCAAACGCGAGCTTTTGCTGGCTGAGGGAG
>JBGTCS010000532.1:0-2121 GCA_041748715.1 Pyrinomonadaceae bacterium
AAATTCGCTTGGTGTGCAAGCGAATTGACCTAGACGGTTTGATGCGAAAAATGTAAGTGAAGTTGGTAACCGGTACGGGATTTGAACCCGTGTTGCCGCCGTGAAAGGGCGGTGTCCTAACCCCTAGACGAACCGGTCAGAAAAAATACAAAGATGTTCACTGTAAATCAAAGATCATCTCTCAAAGAACGCATCGTCCATTTTAAGACGAACGTAAAGGATATCGTACGCATATTTTTGTGTCAAACGAAAGTGGAAATTTGCTTCACGGATGCGTGCGGCTTGTGTCTGAATACGGCTTTAACTATCATTCTAACAATAGGTAACACCATGAAAAGAGTATTTCTGATCGATGCGATGTCGCATATTTTCCGAGCTTTTTTTGCCCCGATGGGCATGAAACAAGAGCCAATGCACAATAGCAAAGGTCAGGTTACGCAGGCTATTTTTGTCTTTACAAACATGCTCCGCAAGCTGATCAATGACGAAAAGCCTGAATATATCGCTGCGGTTTGGGATACTCCGGCTCCGACGTTTCGGCATGATTCGTTTGCCGCTTATAAGGCCAATCGCGAGGAGATGCCCGACGATCTTGCGTCGCAGCTTCCGTATATAGAAAGGGTGTGCGAGGCATTTTGCATCCCGATCATAAAATACGATGGCTTTGAAGCTGATGATGTTATCGGCACGCTGGCTCAAAAAATCAAAGACCAAGGGATGCAGGCCGTGATCGTTTCTAACGACAAAGATCTCTGCCAGCTGGTTCGCGATCCGCATATCATCGCGATGCGTAATAATTCCCAAAACATCCGCCGTAAAGTCCCGGTTCCCGCAGTTGAATGGTGTGATGAAAAATGGGTCGAGACAAAATTTGGCCTCCCACCGACAAAGATAATAGACCTGCTCGGTTTGATGGGCGATGCCGTTGACAACATTCCGGGAGCTCCCGGGATCGGTGCCGTCGGAGCTCTGAAACTTGTAAAAGAATGGGGATCGGCCGAGGCAGCGATGGAAAATGCCGATAAGATCAAACACAAAACCCAACGCGAAAGTCTGCAGAACAACAAAGAGATTATTAAGCAATCGCTGGAGTTGGCGACGATCCATTGCGAAGTCCCGGTCGAACTTGATCTCGACGCTCTTAAACATTGCGAGCCTGACCGCAAGGCCGCCTACGACCTTTTTCGTGAGCTCGAATTTAAGATGTTGACCACCGAGTTTGCCGATGCCGGAGCCGGGCTGACAGTTTCCGGATCGTCGGGCGGCCTGTTCGATCAGCTGTCGGCCACCCATGAAACGGCCGTCGTCGCGACCCAATATTCCGTGGTCAGCGATATTGACGGCCTAGACAAATTAGTTCGACGTTTGTTTGAGATCGATCGCTGGAGCTTTCACGTAAACGACGTGAATTCGAATGAAAAGGCGAGCTGCTATAGCAAAGACGGTCCGCTCGGTATCGGCATCGGACTCGGAAATGGCGAGGCGTTCTACGTCGATCTCGAAAACTTCGAGGGCGGAAAAGAAGCTGCGATCGGCCCGCTTAAAGATATTTTAACAAACGGTTTTTTGGAAAAATCCGCCTACGACGAAAAACGGAACCTCGGGCCACTGCTCGGCCTCGGCATCCGGCCCGAAGCGGTAAAGGACGATGTTCTGGTCGCGGCATACCTGCTCGAATCGACACGTTCGACCTACCCGATAGCGTTTCTTGCACAGATATATGCCGATATCGACGCCGCCCATGCGGTTCCCGACAGCTTTGACGAGGCCGCGTTTCGCACCGCGGAAAGTGCCGATTTTGTCGCCCGTCTCGCTCCGATCCTGCGGGAAAAGATCCGCGAGAACGGACTTGAAAAACTCTATGCCGAGATCGAATTGCCGTTGATCCCGATACTTGCCGACATCGAACTCGTCGGGATGAAGGTCGACGGCGAGGGGCTCACGACATTTTCAGAATTCATTTCTACAGAATTGAAATCACTGCAGGAAAAGATCATCGCCATCGCGGGGCGGGAGTTTAATATCGGATCTCCAAAACAGGTCGGAGAGATCTTTGGCGAATTAAATATCGATACGGGTCGAAAAACAGCCACCGGCCAGATATCGACCAGCCACGACGTT
>JBGTCS010000533.1:0-4472 GCA_041748715.1 Pyrinomonadaceae bacterium
GAAGATTCAGCTTCCGAAGCGATCGCCCGTCTTACGGAAATTAAGGGCGAAGGGGGTCTCATCGCGGTCGATTCGCAGGGAAATGTGACCCTTCAGTTTAATTCCGAAGGAATGTATCGTGGCTCGATCGATAACGACGGAAAAAGCCATATCGAAATATACAGATAATTTAACTTTCGGCGAGCTTCTCGTTCAGCATATCGCGATATTCCTGGACAAACCCGATGTCCATCGGTACGAGATCCGCCAATGTTACAACTAACTCGCCCTTGCGGCCGTATTTGATAGCGTGGTGAATGGCCGTTCTGCCATCGGGGATGATCCGGACGGTCGGTGTATTTTTACTTTGAGCAATGCCCTCCTGTAAAAGCTGGTGAAGTTCATCGGGTGTCCGCCCACGCAAATAATTCCCCGTCCTGATAACGATCCGGTCAAAATTATCGCCGGCGATCTTTCCAAATTCGCGAATATCGTCGTCTCGCCTGTCCCCCGTACCATTTAACACGACGGTTCGATATTTATGCGGCAGTTTACCGATAAAATCAGTCAAACCAATGAGCCCGGCGGGGTTGTGCGCATAATCCATTAGAACTGTCACGTCGCCGACCTCGACAAAATTAAGCCGTCCCGGCGTTTGTGCCGTGCCCGCATTGAATGTCGTCAGGCCGTTGCGGAGATCTTCGATCGAGAGGCCGTGAACAAAACATGCCAGTGTCGCGGCCAGCACATTCTGAATCATAAATTCGGCACGACCGCCGTATGTCAGCGGGATGTTGGTCACTTTTTCGATCCGGACCTTCCATTTACCCTTAAGGATCGTCACGTAGCCGTTTTCATAGACACACGAAACTCGGCCGCGTTCTGCCCTTCGTTTGATGTTGGGATGGTTCTCGTCCATCGAAAAGCAGACGACCTTGCCGTCGGATTTTTCCTTCATGGCATAGACAAGCGGATCTTCCGCATTCAGAACCGAATAGCCTTTTCGCGATACTGCCCGCGGTACGACTGATTTTACTCTCGCCAGATCTTCGAGCGTATTCACGTCCTTTAACCCAAGGTGATCGGCCGCGACATTTAGAACGACACCGATATCACAGTAATCAAAACCGAGCCCCGAGCGAATTATGCCGCCGCGTGCCGTTTCGAGTACGGCAACGTCGACGGTTGGGTCCTTTAGAACAAGCTGGGCCGAGACCGGACCCGTATTATCGCCGGCGACGATCTGCTGATTGCCGATATAGGTTCCGTCGGTCGTCGTAAAACCAACGGTTCGACCACTGTTCTTTAGAATGTGTGCGATCAGGCGTGTTGTCGTAGTCTTGCCGTTTGTCCCTGTGATCGCAAAGATCGGAATTCTGGCCTCGGTTCCAGGCGGAAAGAGCATATCGATTACATGCTCGGCGACATTTCTGCCAATTCCCTCGCTCGGCGACAAATGCATTCTAAATCCTGGAGCCGCGTTGACCTCAATTATCCCGCCGCCACTCTCGCTCAATGGCTCGCTTACATTCTGAGCGATGACATCGACACCGGCTACATCGAGCCCGATTATACGGGCGATTCGTTCAAACAAAAACACATTCTCGGGATGAACTTCGTCGGTACAATCGATGGCGGTTCCGCCGGTGGAAATGTTTGCAGTCGTTTTAAGGTGCAACACCTCGCCCTTAGGCAATACACTATTGATGTCGTACCCGGCATTTCTGACGCAACGCATCGTTTGTCCATCGACGTCGATCTGCGTAAGAACATTTTCATGTCCGTAGCCGCGACGCGGATCCTCATTAATCTTGTCGATAAGTGCCTGAATGGTTTTTTTGCCGTCGCCCGTAACATGCGCGGGAACGCGTTCCGCAACAGCGATGAGGCGATTGTTCACTACCAAAGCACGAAAGTCTGAGCCGATAAGCTGCTTTTCGACAATGATATAGCGTGAATATTCCTTTGCTTTTTCAAATGCCGTGACCGCATCTTCGAGTGAGCTGATCCCGACTGTCGCCCCTTTTCCGTGATTGCCGTCAAGCGGCTTGATAACGACGGGGAAACCTACTTTCTCAAGAGTGCCCTCGAGTTCCTCGATCTCTCGTATCTTAAATCCCTTCGGCACCGGGACGCCCATATCGCCCAATAGAGTTTTGGTCGCGTGCTTATTGCCGGCGATGTCGACCGAGATCATGTTTGTATTGACGGTCGTCGTCGCCTGTATGCGTTTCTGATAAACACCGTAGCCGAGCTGCACAAGCGACTGGTCATTAAGGCGGATATATGGAATGTCGCGGCTCTCTGCTTCCTCGACAAGTGACCCGGTCGATGGGCCGAACCGCACGTTCTCGCGGATCTCGCGCATCTCCTGAATATTTGCCGCAAGAATTTCGTTAATTTCCTCGAGCGGCTTTCCTTCAGCAAGATCAAGAAATAACTGTAACGCCGCCCGACCGGCAAAACGTCCCACCTCTTCCTCAAGATAGCTGAAAACTACATTATAGATCCCTTTTTCCCCGGTCTCGCGGGTTCGGCCATAACCTGTGTCCATGCCGGCTAGAGTTTGTAATTCCAATGCAAAATGCTCGATCACATGTCCGGCCCAAGTGCCCTCTTCGACCCGCCGCAGGAATCCGCCCTCCTCCTGATAACTACACCCATGAGACTGGAGCGAAGGCAGGACCTCGGTCATGCGGGCATAAAAGTTATCGATCTTATTGGTCGGCTTTTTCTCATATCCGCCAATGTCGAGGCGCATAATGATGAGTTTGGTCCAATAGCCGCTCCAATAATTCGGGCCACGCAACGTTCTTACTTCGAGGATTTCCATGGTTATTGTTACCCCAGATCCGGTAAAAGAAATTCGGTGGGCGGTTGGATCGGGTGCCGCTCGCGATAGTTATAAACCAGTCCATCACGTAAAACATGAAACTGGATGCCGCAGACGCTAAATGATTCATTATCAGACACTTCCGCTATTTCGTTAAAGGTGATCTCTGAACCGTCAACGATGGTTGTCGACCCCTGCCCAAAAACCTCAAGTATTCCCTTACCATCCAAGATTATCGCTGTATTCTCGTCGATCCCGATGCCAAGATTGTACGGATTATATGAGACAGCCGTAACCAACCGGCTGATGCGGCCGCGTTCGCTAAAATGCTGGTCGATGATAATGTTCTTTAAAAATCCGAGCCCGGGCGAGAGTTTGACAGCATTTTTATGCGGATGCGAACTCGGCTCACCACGTACGATCATGGTTGTGCTCATAGCTGCCGCACCGGCGCTGGTACCGGCCATCACAACGTCGGTTTCACGGACCATTTTTCTCAACTTATCGGCGAGTTTCGTTCCACCGAGGACAGATACGAGACGCATCTGGTCTCCGCCCGTCATAAAAACCCCTGTCACACCGTCGGTCAGTTTATCGATATCTGCCTGAACAATGTCCTGACGCGATGTTGCCCGCAGCACCCGCGGATTGGCAACACCGAGATTCCTGAATGCCTGCGTATAAACGTCCGCCGCAAATTCCGGAAAATCCGAAGCCACGGGAACGATAAGCACTTCGGCTTTTTCACCACCTGCCAGATCAAGAAATTTCTTCAAGATCCGACGTTCGTTATATTTATCTTCTGCACCGCCGATCACGAGCAGATGCCCGCCGATGATCTCGCGGTCATGCGATTCTCTCATTTATTCCTTACCTGATAATTATAAAGACCTTACTAAATTCGTCGTAAAGCCCGTTTGTCTATTTTGCTCGCTGGAGCATTATAATTCTATTGCCTCTAATCCGCGGCTATCTGTTTAACCCGATGGATCTCCTGTAGGCTTCTCACGGTGACCTTTTCTTGAGCCATTTTGGTCGCGATCGCCTCAACAAGTGCCTCAGCCCCGGTCATTGTAGTGACACAGGCAGTATTGAATTGCAGCGCGGCTTTTCGAATAGCTTGTTCGTCGTAAAACGAAGTCTTTCCGAGTGGCGTATTAATGATCACCGCGATCTCACCCTGTTTGATCAGATCGGCAATATTCGGACGGCCCTCGTTTACCTTAAATATCGACTCGCATTCCAGACCGACCTCGCGAAGGCGGTTTGCGGTACCATACGTCGCGACAAGATCGAATCCGAGCTTTTTCAGCCGCCTTGCAAGTACAACCGCTTGGCCCTTATCTGTATTGTTTACAGAGATAAAGGCTCTCCCATTAAGGGGCAACGTCAACCCGGCACCTTCCATCGCTTTACCGTATGCCTCGCCAAAAGTCGCCCCAACGCCCATTACCTCACCGGTCGAATGCATTTCGGGACCCAGTACCGGATCGACACCCGCAAACTTTTTGAATGGAACTACGGGTGACTTTACAAAGATCTTTGGAACCGAAAGGATCGCCGGAAGGTTAAAATCAGCGAGCTTTTTGTCGCCGGCCATCACCAGCGATGCGATTTTGGCGATCGGCACGCCTGTCGCTTTTGCCACAAACGGCACTGT
>JBGTCS010000534.1:0-6394 GCA_041748715.1 Pyrinomonadaceae bacterium
CCGTAATTGAGAAAAGAGCCTTTCCCTTGATTTTCCATCGCATGACGTGCGGCAACATGTGCGATCTCGTGCGCCATCACGCCGGCGAGCTCGGATTCGTTGTCTGCCGCAAGTATCAGCCCCCGATTGACAAAAAAGAATCCGCCCGGCAGTGCAAATGCGTTGACCTCGTCACTGTCGATCACTTTGATCGTAAACGGTATCTTTGCATCCGAATGCAAAACGATATTTTGGCCGACGCGGTTAACATACTCGGTGATAACCGGGTCGTCGACCAATTTAGCCTGCTGTTCGACCTCAAGAGCGAGCTGCCGTCCGATCTGCATTTCTTTCTCTTGAGAACCGCCCAGCCAGCCAAAGAATTTGTCTGTTCCGCTGTTGATATTGCGTTTGCCGATATAAGCCGGGTCTTCTTTCTGGCTCAGTGTTTCAGGCGTTGGGGCCGGTTGTGCGTCTTTCTTATCTTTGCTTTTTGAACTGTTTTTATCCTGTTTGCTAACCTGTTTATTGCCTTTCGCGGCGGTCTGTGCCGAGATTGACAATGGGAGCATGGCAAACGCACTGGTCGATAAACTTACCAAAACCAGCGATGCTCCTAAACGCCTAAAAAATCCGTTTTGCATACAAAGCCTCCAAACTATTACTAACCCGATACCCGAACGGCAGATATCATTACTACTCATATTCAACGCCTTTATGATGCAAATGCAAAGTAGATAGTTGTGAATTATGGTCAAATCTATAAAGTTTTTTTGGAAAACACGTGTATTGATTTAATGTTTCATTCAGGGTCGAAACTTGTTAAAATGCTGATGGGTTCATTCAATCCCATGTTTGCCCCCATTTTGCAAAAGTTTTTTACGGTCAAACAGCCCGACAGTGTGTTCGTTCCTATTCAAGTTCCCAGTCCAGATCGATGAAGCGTGTTGTAGAAAAAGTTAAAGACATTGTCGAAATTTGTCCGTTCACACATCTCGAAGATTTTGCCGCCGATCCGAGATTAACCCTTTCAGGATACCGTTTCACTGATGTTACCTCGGATCTGTTGTCAAAATGGATCGATCGGGTAGTGAGCGTTCAGCGAGGACAGGGCACAACGCTCGCGCTTGCGGGTTTTCGCGGCGTCGGGAAAAGCCATTTTCTTGCGGTTCTCGCCGCGATCATTTCACGTCCGGAGCTTCGCGGAGGAATTTTGGACCCCCATGTGGCGAGCAGCGCTGACCGTCTCTCGCGGCGACATGGCGGTGTGGTATTTGTACGCCGCGGTGCGGGCACCTCGCTGCAGGACGAACTAAGAAGTGCCATCGGCGAAACTTTTGGAATCAATCCGGGCACGCTGACCGACTCACTCACAGACCTGCTTGAGATCGCGTCCCAACACTCGGGCGAAACGCCGCTTGTGATATTGATTGACACCGCGCTAGGGCGCGAATCCCGCGTTTCGAGAGATGACGGCTCGGTATTGAGCGAGATGGCGCTAATGGCCAAATCGCTAGGCATGTTTGTCGGTGTGGCACTCGATGACGACATAGCGGGAGCCGACGGCCGCAACTCGTCGATCTCAAGTGACTTTACGATCGATTATCTCGATCAAGAACATTTGTACAAGATCGTAGATGCCCATATTTTCTCAAAGCATAGTCAAATGCTGCCCGTGCTGCGGGATATCTACGCTTATTATCGCGAGGTGCTGCCCGGTTTTAGATGGAGCGAGCAGCGGTTTACATCGCTTTACCCTCTACATCCGGCGACGCTCGAAATTGCCCCTCTTATCCGGCTTTATATAAATGATTTTGCTTTATTGGGTTTTGCGGCCGACGCGGGTGTTCGGATCATGGGTCGTCCCGCCAATTCGTTGATCGGCCTTGATGAGGTTTTCGATTCGGTTGAGAGTAAATTGCGGCTGGTTAACGAACTTGCCGACGCTTTCGCCATTTTCGATAAGGTAGAACGCGAGGTTGTCGCCAAGACGCCCGTTCAGTTAAGGCTGCCCGCAAAACTAATTCTCAAGGGGCTTTTAATGCTTTCGCTAAACGGTCAGGGAGCATCAGCCTCGGAGATCGCGGCATCGATGATGGTTTTCAGCGAAGGTGGAATGGGGCTGCAGGGGGCCGATATTTCGGCGCTGCTCGATTCGTTTGTAGACACTTTTCCCGGATCCATCGATCGAACGGGACGGGCGGATCAAGACGCCAAGTATTGTTTACGGCTGTCCGCACAATTGGACGGTGAGGCCGCCCTTGCTACGGCGGCAAGGGACGTTCCCGACGATGTTATCTGGAATATTCTGTCTCGAGTAACAGCGGACAAATTCTCTGATTTTGACGCGGGCCACGAGTTTGGCAGCTATATCAGCCATTGCAGTGTCGAGTGGCGCGGATCGATCCGACGGGGCGAGATTAGTTGGTTTGTCACCCAACAGCCCACGAATTCGGACATCCAAAAGGAAACACCCGATTGGACCGTCAGCGTATTGAGACATTCTGATCCGCTTAAAGACGCTGTGGAAAGCCAAACCTTTACGCCGGTGATTTGGCGTACCGCCGAATTGTCCGCTGATGATAGGGAAACGATCGGGAAACTCCATTTGCTGAATAACGATGCCGAAATTCGCGGACAATTTGGCGACGGTTTGTCGACTCTAACTCATGTCCATTCGATCGCGACCGAGAAAATTTGGCAGCGCGTATTTTTTGAGGATGGGTCACTTTTTGACGGCGACGCGGAATACCTGTTTAGCCACGAAGCGCGTTCTGCCCACAGCTTGGCGCATATGCTGTCGCAGATGCTCGACCCTATTTTCGAAATGCGTTATCCGGAGCACCCAACTTTTAGAGGCGTACTCGGGGTTAAAGAGGCCGCAAATCTGATAGCCCAATTTTTTGGGGGATCCGGCTCGAACAATGCCGAAACCATGCGGTTAGCCGAAGCATTTGCTGTGCCACTCGGGTTGGCAATTAAAGACACGGATGGCTACCAACCGGCTGCCTCAGAACTGCTGAATGATCTGGATATTGCGCGGCTGGGCGATTTTGCCTCGACCAATGAAACGGGCGATGTTATCCCGATTGCGGAAATAGAATCTAGGCTTCACTTGGCCCCGCTTGGACTTTCGCGCGAAGCCCGGCATTTGGTCCTGGCCGCTTTTGTTGCACAACGTCAATACGAATTTGTTACCTCAAACGGCAATCGGATCAATCACCGCTCACTGGATCTACAGATAATTTGGGATGATATTATCGGTATCGCTCGACCATTGAACGAGTCTTATGCTCCGGAACGGCTGCTTACCTGGGCGAAACTCATCACGGATAATTCGGCGATAAAATCTTTGGATCGAACCGAAGACCGGCTCTTGATAATCGATTCGTTATCACACTGGCTCGAATCGTGGAAAAATGGACGTGTCCTGGCCGAATTTGATGCACTTCCCGACGAAAATCTAACTGCGGGAATCTGGAGAACTGCCGCCAACCTCCGCAAATCGTTTGGAGCAATGGCCGAGACCATCGATCAGCTTGTCATGAACGATATTTCGTTGGATGAATGCCTGCGGACGATCGCGGATGTATTCTCCGATATCGAAACAGAATATGAAGATAAGAAAGCCAATCTCAGAATTCTTAGAGAGTTTACAGCGGCAGTCGCTGGCCGTCGTTTGATCGCGGATTATCTGGCAAAATGCGAGTTAACAGATCTGCCGAACGTCGAACGCGCCCGCGTTGAGGCGCTGACATTACTAACCGATTCACAGGTTGCGGGCAAGGGAACCGACGAACTCGATTCAGCCTGGAACTCATTCAAAGCAATTTATGCCGATCATTACACGACCTCGCATGACGCGCTCATGCGGTCATCGGCTCCCGCCGACAGGCTTAAAGAAATTTTATCGTCCAATGAATGGTTTGCTTTTGAAAGCTTTTCATCGATCCCGATATTTGATAACCGATTCGATCTGAAAACCCGTTCGATAGTTCGCGAGATACGCCAGCTGCATTGCGGATCGGCGACAAGCGAGTTGTTAAAGGAACGACCATACTGCGATTGCACCTTTATGCTGTCCGAATATGACAGGCTGGCCGGTCTCACTGATGAATTAGGCGGAACCATTCGAGAAGGCCTCGAAAACTTTAGAACCGTATTAACTGACAATCGCGGCGATCTCGTCAGCAATGCCGGTTCGAGCGCATCTGGTGAATCGATAAAAGAGATAATTTCGATATTAGCTGGCGGCGGACGTTTGGCCGAACTGACGGGTCAGGAGGTGCGGGTTTTGCTACGATCTGCCGAGAACGTGCCGGGTCTGATTCGACGCGAATATCCCGCCGCTTCGCTGGCGTCCTCGGATCACGATGAGGCGATCTCGGAAGGCTCCAACGCGTGGGGCCCCGAGGTTGAGGCCGTCGAGATCCTTTCGTCAGCCGAACAGTAAACCCGGATTCGTGTTTAGCGTAAAATCTCCGATTCCCTGAGCAAGCCCGCGCGTAAGCAAGGGCGTATCGCGTAGCTCGGAGGTCACGCCTCCCCCCAAAAACCTGACTCGGATGTGTCGCCCTTGATTACGCGCGGGCCCCCCGCATTGGGATTCAATCTCAAACACGCCCGACGCCGAATCTGGAGTAAAGATTTTTGCCTCTGAATAATCGTTAAAAGAGTTTCCACCTACGGCGGTTTAAACTATATTCTAACCATATGGTTAGCGTGACGATTATTGGTGCGGGACGTGTCGGCGGTGCTTTGGCATTGAGCCTGCCTCCGGCTAAATACTCGGTCGACAATTTGATCGCCCGCGAGAGTAAAATTGAGGAGATAATGTCCGAAGTCGTTTTTATCACGACCCAGGACGCGAATATTGCCTCGACCGTCAAAGAGTTCGCTCCAAAGTTTAGAAATTCGCCGATTGTCTTTCACACCTGCGGATCCTATTCGTCGTCGATCCTCGAGGATCTAAAATCATCGGGCTGTTTTATCGGTTCGATCCACCCGCTGGTGTCCATCAGTAAACCTGAACTCGGCCCCGAAAGGTTTCGCAATGCTTTTTTCTGCGTAGAGGGCGATCCCGAAGCCGTCGAAGCTGGAACCCAAATCGTAGCCGATCTCGGCGGACGTCCATTTTCGATCGATACAAAATTTAAGACTCTCTACCATGCGGCGGCGGTGACCGCATGCGGTCACATGGTCGCGCTGTTCGACGCGGCAGTCGAGATGATGACCAAATGCGGGTTGACGGCCGACGAGTCAAAAAACCTTTTGATGCCTCTGGTTTTGAGCACCACGGATAATCTGAACCAGCAGACGACAGCTGCCGCTCTGACCGGCACATTTGCCCGCGCCGACATCGAGACATTTACCCGTCATCTGACAACGCTCAACGAAAATGTCTCGGACGACCTGTTGGAAATATATCTTTTACTCGGTGAACGTTCCCTCGAACTCGCTGCCCGACAAGGCGTCAGCGCCGATCGGATCGACACGCTCCGGACAAAGGTTTCGATAGCGAAATCAAAATTGAAATGGTAGTATCGACGTAACGGCAGAGGGGAACAAGTGGCGAAGAAAAAAGACAATTTTGAAGTGGAACGGACAATTTTTCTCGACCATATCCAGGCAACGGGCCTACGCCGGACCGGCCAGCGCGACCTGATACTCGAGATATTTCTCAGCACCGAGGAACACCTTACCAGCGAAGATCTCTACGGCTTGGTCATCAAAAAAGATCCGTCCGTGGGCCTGACGACGGTCTACCGAACCCTCAAACTTTTGACCGAGGCCGGACTTGCCCGCGAGGTTCGTTTCGGCGATAACAAAACCTATTACGAGCATCATTATAACCACGAGCATCACGATCACATGATCTGTACCGATTGCGGCAAGGTGATCGAATTCTTTTCGCCCGACATCGAAAGCCTGCAGGATCAGATGGCAAGCAACTTCGGGTTCCGACCGACACATCACAGCCTGCGTATGTGGGGTGTATGTTCGGAGTGTCAAAAAAACACCGCCGATTCGCACACGGCGCCGCCGGGAGCCCAGCCGCGGGTTCGCGTCAAAACGGCTATTCATTAAACAAATGGCAGAAGCAGATATTAAATTCGAAAGAGAGGGAATCGAGGGCGTCGTTGCGGTCGGCACCACGTTGGCGGATGCCGCTCGGCGTTTTGGCATCAAGTTTGACGATTGCAAACCCCGCGCAGGCCACGATTGTGTCGTTACCGTGACCAGCGGTGCCGCAAATCTCTCGCCGGCCGGCGCGACGGAAACGGAACATTTTGGTTCGAACGGGCGTAGCTCTAACGACAGACTTGCATGCGAGGCAAGAATAATAAAACCCGGAGAAATTGTGATCATGACTGCTAAAAAAACCGAAGAACCAAAAACCTCAGGCTCTGCCAAA
>JBGTCS010000535.1:0-2410 GCA_041748715.1 Pyrinomonadaceae bacterium
CATCTTTTGACGATATGATTGCCGAAATATTTCGCTCGCTGGAACCCTGTGCGATGGCGTGAATATTTATTCCGTTGTGGCCGAGCGTGGTAAACATTCGGCCGCTGACGCCGGTGTGCTCCTTCATGTTGTCGCCGACCAGAGCGAGTATCGAGAATCCGCTCTCGACCTTTAGCGGGTCGATCCGTCCGACATTTATTTCATACTCGAATTCGCGATCGACCGCCCGTTTTGCCTTTTCGGCATGTTTTTCCTCTATCGCGACGCAGATCGAATGTTCCGACGAGCTTTGCGTGATAAGGATGACATTGATCTCTGCCCGTGAAAGAGCGTCAAACAAGCGTTTTGAAAATCCCGGGATCCCTACCATTCCACTGCCCTCAAGGTTCAGGACAGTTATTTTGTCAATGCTCGTAATGCCGCGGATCATGTCGTTTTTCGCCGTCGCCTCGGCCTCGATCAGCGTTCCCGGATCTTCCGGAGCAAATGTGTTTTTGACCAGGATCGGGATGCCCTTTGCCATGACGGGCTGGATGGTCGGCGGATAAATGACCTTGGCGCCAAAATGCGAGAGCTCCATTGCCTCGCGATATGTGATCTTTGGTATCTGTCGAACGGCGCGGACAAACCGCGGATCGGCCGTCATCATTCCCGAAACGTCGGTCCAGATTTCGAGTATCTCGGCATCGGCAGCCGCTGCGATTATAGCCGCCGTATAGTCGGATCCGCCACGCCCCAGCGTTGTTGTGTAACCCGCCGGATCGGACGAAATAAATCCCGGAAAAATATGTAGTTTTGCCGACGAATTGTCGATATATTCTTTGATCCGAAGATCTGTCTCGGCAAACTCCACCGCTGCAAATCCGTGATTAGAATCGGTGCGGATCAACTCGCGGCTATCTTTCCATTCATTGTCGAGACCCGCTGCGGCCAGTTTTGCCGAAACGATCCGCGTCGAAACGATCTCGCCAAAACTCAGGATCCGATCCAGGGTTTTTTGCGACAGTTCGCGCACTAGGCGAACTCCTTCGCATAGATTTTCCAGTTCTTTGATAGTTGAACCGACAAATTCCGATATTTCGGAATGTTCCTTTTCACCGAACAACTCCTCTATTGCAGAAGCGTGACGTTCGCCGATCGTGCTCAGGATCCCAATGTAGCCATCGTCGCTGCGTTCAGCCGAGCGTCCCGCCTCGATCAGAGCATCCGTCGTACCCTGCATTGCCGAAAGCACCACGGCGCAGTCGTCCACGGCGTTCGCATTCCGAATTATCTCAACAACTTTTTTGATCGTCTCGGCGTTGCCCACAGATGAACCGCCGAATTTTAGAACCTTCATAAATTGACTGGACCGCAAGCATCCCTGCTTGCGTGTATTTATTATTTTTCAGTTAAGCGATAGAACGCGCTTCCAAACCGCCATTCTTCCGGTGAACGGCACAAACCGGCTTTCACAGGATTCATTTCTATATAGTCGATGACACTATAAAAATGCTTTTGATTTCGAATATATCGGTCAAACGACTCGTGTTGCCAAAACTGTCCTTTTCTCCCAAGTTCTTTATTGGCCGCTTGGGCCGAAAACGACTTTATAGAATGCATTATATCCGGCAGATGTTGATCCGGCATTGGCGCGATTAAAATGTGAACATGGTTAGGCATTATCACCCAAGAGATCAATCTATATTCCCTATCGTCCTTAAATAGCAATGTCTCTTGCACGATCAACGCTATTTCGGATTGTGCCAACCAACAGTGTCCATTACCTGAATCCAAATAGACTTCAATCTTTTTGCGAAATTTCGCATCGTCGGTGACTGAATCCCGCCACTTATTAAGAAGACTCTGTGGCATCGAATCAAACAGACGAAAAGTAACAAATTGTGGCTGCTGGCCGCCGTCAAAATGGGGCAAATAACCGCGGCTGTGCCAGCCATAATCGGTCTTACTCGTTTTTCGCTTGAAATTGTGGTCAAGCATTTGTTCGCTTCGCTCACGGGCAAGCAGGGATGCTTGCTCTCCAGTCTTTCTATATTTTGCTTATTAGCACGTCCCTCAGGACGCTGTAATCATTGGCCATTTCGATACTGAACTCTTGTTTGGACATCAGTTCGCCGACTGCCGGCGGTATTGGGATTTCAGTTTTGAGAATCTCATTTACCGAATCGAACTTCACGGGATGGGCGGTTTCCATGACGATCCCCTTTTGCTCCGGATGGATCTCTAAGTAGTCGGCCAAGGCCGTAAAACCGACCGCACCGTGCGGATCGAGGGTATAACCATGGTCGGCGTACACCTTGAGCATCGTAGCGGCCGTCGCCGAATCTGAAACGCTTACAGCATTTACCTTGTTCTTGAGATCGCCAAATTTATTATCAAATATCTCCAGTATCCGCACAAAATTGCTCGG
>JBGTCS010000536.1:0-2551 GCA_041748715.1 Pyrinomonadaceae bacterium
AATTCGGGATTATGGCTTTTAAACAGCCCGAGCATACCGGTCGCGTTTATCTCGTCAAACGCCTTGTTTACCAAGGAACGCATATCGCCCTTATGATCTTCGTTCGGGCCAAAAACGTTAAAATATTTGAGCCCGACGATCCGATTGAACATGCCGCTGCGTGCTGCGTACTGATCAAATAGATGTTTGGAATAGCCATAAACGTTGAGCGGGCGAAGTTTATTGAGATCGGCCGTGCCGTCCGCCATCCCCGCCGAACCGTCACCATATGTTGCCGCCGACGAGGCGTAAATAAACCGGATATCGTTCGCCAGCGAAAACTCCGCCAGATCTTTTGTGTACTGATAATTATTGCGAAACATGTAATCCGAATCGGTCTCGGTCGTCGATGAACATGCTCCTAGATGAAAGATCGTCCGGGCGTTTCCGAATCCGCCCAGTTCATCCATAAAATCGTCCGCGTCGATATAATCGGCAAACCTGAGCGGTGCTAGGTTTTTCCACTTCTCGGTCTCATCGAGCCGGTCAACGATCAAAATATCGTCATACCCCAACTCATTCAGGCGCCAGACGACCGCGCTCCCGATAAATCCGGCTCCACCGGTGACAATGATCTTCATATCCATTTTCTTAAAGATAATATGATACCACCGCAAACCGGACGGACGAATTTACCGGCGCCGAAGAGCAGAAATGGGCCGTTTGGCATCTAAGAGCGGTAGAATGCTAATATTAATGTGAATCGGCAAACAATATAAGAGGTGCTATGGAAGACAATCTCGAAGGTATTGATCTCGAAATGTACGGGGAAACAGCTCTGAACCCGGACGAGGAAAGGATCCTGGACGAATTGGGTGTTTTCGGAGCTGACCGGCGAAAGTTCCTCGGGCAAACCTTGTCGGGAGCGATCGGGCTATTTGCCTTTCAGCTTTTGGCCAAGCAGCAGGCCCTCGGATCTATGACGCCCTCTTCGGAGGCTCTATATGCCGCCGAGACGGGCGTAGAGAACGCCGTCGAAGTGGCATTTAAGGTCAACGGGGTTGGGAAAAAGCTGGCTGTAGATTCGCGGATGTCGCTACTCGACGCTCTCCGCGAAAAACTTGACCTGACGGGGTCAAAGAAAGGCTGTGATCAGGGACAATGTGGTGCGTGCACCGTCATCGTTGACGGCCGCCGCGTTCTTTCGTGTCTAACGCTGGCCGCTACTTGCGGCGGACGAGAGGTCACGACCGTCGAAGGCTTTGCCAAGGGCGAGGAGCTTCATCCCATCCAGACCGCGTTCATCAAACATGACGGCCTTCAGTGCGGTTATTGTACACCGGGACAGATATGCTCGGCTGTGGCGTTGCTCGATGAAGCAAAACGAGGTGACGCAAGTCACGCTACGGGAGATGTTCGAAAAACAGCGAAAGGGCTGAAACTTTCCAGCGACGAAATCAGAGAGCGAATGAGCGGCAATATCTGCCGATGCGGAGCGTATCCGGGGATCGTCGCGGCTATTGCGGAAGTAAATTCCGGCCGCGAAACAGCCGCAACCTGGAATTTTGCTAGTCAAGAAGAGATCGCAGCGGCGATGAAAACGGAGGACAGATCAGATGCGACCGTTTAAGTACACTGAAGTTACGGATCCCGCAATAGCGACCCGTTCTGTAGCCGCCAATAGCCAGGCCAAATTTTTGGCTGGCGGAACTAATCTCGTCGATCTGATGCGCGAGTATATTGAAAAACCGAATGAACTCGTCGATATCAAACCGCTGGGCCTCTCGCAGATAATTCAAAACTCAAGTGGTGTAACGATTGGCGCTCTGGCCAGAAATGCCGACACGGCGAATCACGCTCTGATTCGCAAAGATTACCCGCTGCTCACGATGGCGATCCTCGCCGGAGCATCTCCGCAGCTCCGGAATATGGCGACCAATGGCGGCAATCTGATGCAGCGTACGCGCTGTCCCTATTTCTACGACATCGCGATGCCGTGCAACAAACGCGAGAAAGGCAGCGGTTGCGGTGCGATCGATGGCCTAAACCGGATGCATGCCATCCTCGGGCACAGCGCCGAGTGTGTTGCGACCTATCCGGGCGATATGGCAAACGCACTTTATGCTTTGGATGCGGCTGTCAAAGTTCGCGGCCTGGACGGTAAAGAGCGTTCAATTCCGGTGAATGACTTTCATCGCCTGCCCGGCAATTCGCCGGAAAAAGATAATGTACTGACCCATGGCGAGTTGATCACGGCGATAGACATTCCAAAGAACCCATTTGCCGCGAAATCATACTATCTCAAAGTGCGAGACCGCGCTTCGTACGCCTTTGCCCTGGTTGCCGTTGCGGCGGCCCTCGAAACCGATGGTGATCGAATCAAGCAAGCGCGAATCGTCCTCGGGGGCGTCGCCCATAAACCATGGCGCTCGAGGGAGGCGGAGAAAACTCTGGTCGGAAAGCGGGCGAACAGGACATCGCTCGAAGCCGCCGCCGCCGCTGCTCTTACAGGAGCGAAACCGCTAAGTCACAATTCATACAAAGTTGAACTTGCTAAACGTGCGATCGTCGT
>JBGTCS010000537.1:0-2183 GCA_041748715.1 Pyrinomonadaceae bacterium
TTTGACGTTAAGAATATTCCAGACCCGCTCGATCCTGAAAACCTCTTTAAAACCACCGGCCGCGGCGTGCTGTTTATCTACAACATCATGGACGAGGTCAATTACAATGACCGCGGAAATCGCCTGACGATGGTGAAACGTTCGGACGAACTCTCCGAGGCATAGATTCTTTAAAATAAAAAGAGCCGCAGCTCCCCGATCCGATATTCCCAGATCGATGCGTCCGCCGCGACTCTTTTGCTAAATTACTTTAATTTGTCCAATTCGGCCCGGATCTCCTCATTCGTCGGTCTTAACTTGTAGTCCGGTTCGACCTTTGAATAGACGACCTTTCTATTTTTATCAAGAATATAGACAGCCGGATGCGGTATCCCCTCAAATCTCTGACCCGCATATGCCGGATCGAAAACGCCATAAGCGTCGATCGTTTTGTGGCCCGGATCCGATAATAGCGGGAAATTGATTTCGCCCTTGCCGTCTTTTGCGATCTTTTCGCGCGTGACCTTTAATTTGTCAGCCGGATCGATCGATATCGCATAGAGCGGCGTTTTATCTTTTGGTGTCATTAAACTGCGTAATTCGGCTAACTGCCGAAGGCAGTATGGTCACCAATACCCTCGGTAAAAGACGAGAACAGCGGGCGACTTTATCATTGAAAGCTCAACAGTCTTGCCGTCCTGATCGGTTAGCTTAAAATCGGGCGCGATCTCGCCGACTTTTAATGGATCTGTGTTTGACCTCATTGGATTTGATTTTGTCTGTCCGAGTGCCGCCGATCCCGCGACCAGCAAAACGGCACACAAAAAAAGCATTTTGATTTTCATAGGATAATCTTAGTTTAAAAATGTCTCGGCAGTACGATTATTCCGCTTCGGTGGAGCTTTATTCCGCACTCCGAATATTTTTGGTGATATTTCCCGGACTGTATGAAAAATCTAAGTCGTAAGCCTCTTATTCTGATTCGTGCATTCGTGGCTATTTTTCTGCCACGAATGCACGAATTTGATCTAGGCTAATACATTTCCTCCCTTTGCGACTTGGCGGCTTTGCGGGAGTAAATTCTTGGGTCTTATTTCCCGCAAAGACGCGGAAACGCGGAGTTTATAACGAGCATGATCCGGATCTAACGATTTTTGTTTCGACATCCGCGGTCATTCTGTAATTATCGCCATTCATTTTTGCTAATCCTCGTCAGATTAAATACGATTTTCAAAGAGTTCAAAATATCGAGTTAGTTTAATCTTAAATGCGGGTAACAATTGCTCAGATCAACACCACAAATGGCGATATCGCCGGCAATGTTAAAAAAATAATCGCGGCCATCGAAAAAGCTAGGTCTGACGGCTCGGATCTTGTCGTGTTTCCTGAGGTCGTGACGCACGGTTATACATCGCAGGATTGGTTTCAGGACACGGATATCATAAACGCCTCGCTCGATCCGCTCCGCGAGATCATTCCCGCGACGACCGGTATTACGGCGATCGTCGGCACGATTCGTCCGACCGGCGACAAGGACGGACGACGTTTGTTCAATTGCGCGGCCGTCATTCACGATGGCGAGCTGGTCGGGTTTGCCGACAAAACGCTTCTGCCGGAATACGACGTTTTTGACGATCCGCGATATTTCGAGCCGTCGGACAAGCGGCGATTATTCGAAATAAACGGCGTCAAACTCGGCGTCGTTGTATGCGAAGATTTTTGGAATGACAAAACTTTTTGGCGCGAGCGGCTGTACGAAAACGACCCGACCGACGAGGTCATAGCGATGGGGGCCGATGTCATCATTTCGCTCAACGCTTCGCCTTATAACAAAGGTAAAATAAAGCTCCGTTGCGATATGGTTGCCCACCGGGCAAAGCTGCAGAAAAAGCCGATAGTTTTTGTAAACCTCGTCGGCGGCAACGATGGAATTATCTTTGACGGAGCGAGCCTTATTGCCGATGAGGAAGGCGACATTATTCTGCAGGCAACTGCATTTGAGGAGTTTGTCGAAACTGTAGAGTTGGACGTTCGTAAGCCTGATGCTCGCGGCATCACGGGCGACGAGATCGAAACCGTTCGCAAAGCTCTTGTCCTGGGCATTCGCGATTACGCTAGTAAAAACGGGTTTAAGACGGCGGT
The DNA here is from genome assembly GCA_041748715.1 of Pyrinomonadaceae bacterium. Classification (GTDB taxonomy): domain Bacteria; phylum Acidobacteriota; class Blastocatellia; order Pyrinomonadales; family Pyrinomonadaceae; genus OLB17. The sequence continues at coordinate 2,122 of JBGTCS010000537.1, forward strand.
GATAGGGCTTTCCGGCGGGATCGATTCGGCTCTCGTGGCGGCACTCGCTGCCGAGGCAATGG
>JBGTCS010000538.1:0-5682 GCA_041748715.1 Pyrinomonadaceae bacterium
ATCGACTGATCAGCCGGTCGACGATGCGGCCGATAATCGCGGCAACACCAAGCCAAACACGAGAGGAAAGGCAGCCGACACGAGCTCTGACGAAAGCCAGGAGAAGACGGATGGTGACAACGCCAACGAGCGCGAGGCACCGTCTGACGACCGCTCGCGTGGACGCGATACTCGCGGTAAACGCGGCGGCCGCAGCCGAAATGACCGCCCAAGCGGTGATCGCCCACCGGCAGATAATCAAAAATTCGATCGCAACGATCGTAACGACCGGGGCGGACGCTCACCACAGCCGACGATCTCTGACCTGCTTCGCGAAGGCCAGGAAATCCTGGTCCAGATCGCCAAAGAGCCGATCGCCAAAAAAGGCGCCCGTATCACATCGCACATCGCTTTGCCGGGCCGTTATCTGGTCTATATGCCGACGATCGAACATCTCGGCGTATCGCGCAAGATCGAGTCGTCCAATGAACGCAGCCGTTTACGAATGCTGATCCAACGTATACGTCAGGATTCTGAGATCCAGTCGGGCGGATTTATCGTCCGCACTGCTGGTATCGGAGTTTCAGAGGAAGATCTCAGAAACGATGCGAAATATCTGGCCCGGATGTGGGCAGATTCGAAAAAGGGTGCGGAAAAGAAAAAATCGCCGTCACTCGTCCATCAGGACCTGGATCTCGTTCAGCGTATTTTACGCGATCAGCTAGCAGATGATTTCACCGCGATTCGCGTCGACAGCGAAGAGGAATATCTCCGCACGGTTGAATTTATCAATTTGATCCAGCCGAGACTGGTCAAAAGCATCAAGCTTTACACGCGTGACGAACCGATCCTCGAATATTACGGCGTGCAGGAAGAGATCGACAAAGCTCTCAAACCTCGTGTCTGGCTCAAATCGGGCGGCTACCTCGTCATCAATCAAACCGAAGCTCTTGTCGCTATCGACGTCAATACCGGCAAATTTGTCGGCAAAGGCAATGCACGGCTTGAGGACACGATCACCCGCACCAATATGGAAGCGGTCGATGAGATCGCACGCCAGATACGGCTTCGCGATCTTGGCGGCATCATCGTTCTCGATCTGATCGATATGGAAGACCGGCGAAACCGGAACAAGGTATCGCAGGCGCTTCAGGAAGCGTTAGCGGCCGACCGGTCACCGAACAAGGTTCTTTCGTTCAATGATTTTGGCCTTATCATTATGACCCGCAAACGCGTCAAACAATCGCTCGAACGCACAATGTGCGCTCCGTGCGATTATTGCGAAGGTGCGGGCTGGGTCAAATCACCGACAACCACCTGTTACGAGATCCTTGCCGAGGCCCGACGTCTGACCAAAAATGTCGAGGACGTCCGTCACACGACGCTTCGGGTTCATCCGGATGTGGCGAAATCGTTCCGCAGCACGGAACGCGAGGTGCTCGACGAGATCGAGGCCTATCTCGGCCATGTCGATATCACTTCGGACAAATCGATCCATCAGGCACAGTTCGATTTTGCGTTTATATAGACGGAATTTCCGGCTGATCCGTTAAAAAGACGCGAATGGGATCTGGAATCCTGTTCGTGTCTTTTTTTGTAGCCTTGAGTCGAACTTTTCTTCTTTGCGGACTTTGCCGCTTCGCGGGAATAAATTGGGTTTTCCCGCAAAGTGGCCAAGGACGCAAAGGAAGAAAGTAAGAAAAAACTCTATCGCGGAATCTGCCGTTAAATCTATTTTAGGAATTTTGTGTCAAACGCCCTCGGCAGGAGATCTTTCATTTGGACGGTCTCGGTTTTGCCTTTGAGATTGGCCATGACGACCGGAATGTCGCCGCCAAATTCCCAGATGATTTGACGACAGACGCCGCAAGGAGGTGTTAGATCCTCGGTGTCGGCGACGACCGCGATACATTTGATCTTTCGTTTTCCCTGCGAGATGGCCTTCCAAATAGCGACCCGTTCGGCGCATACCGTCAGGCCGTAACTGGCCGATTCGACATTGCAACCGTCGATGATCTCGCCATCCTCCGTTTCAAGGGCCGCACCGACCTGGAATTGTGAGAACGGGGCATACGCATGATCCCGTACCGCGGTTGCTGCTTCTATTAGTTCTTTTTCAGAATGATCCATTAATTAGGTTACTGCTTGTCTCTCTTCTTTAAGTTTTTCGCGGACCAGGCCGCAAAGGAATTCGACGCTGACGCCCATCTGGCCGCCCTCGGGTATGATGATGTCGGCATGCCGTTTCGAAGGCTCGACAAATTCGTGATGCATCGGTCGGACCGTTCGGTAATATTGGCCGATTACCGAATCGACTGTTCGTCCTCGTTCCGAAATATCGCGCTGCAGACGGCGAATAAACCTGACGTCGTCCGGCGTATCGACAAAAACCCGCACATCCAACAGATCCAAAACCCGAGTTTCGGCAAAGATCAAAATCCCTTCGACGATCACTACCGGCTTTGGCTCGATTATTTCGATTTTTGAGCTCCGGGTATGGGTCTTGAAATCGTAAAGCGGCATCTCGACCGTCAGGCCTTGCTTTAGACGCAGGATATGATTGACCAGCATATCGCTGTCGATCGAGTCGGGATGATCAAAATTTGCCTGATGCCGTTCGTCGAGCGGCATGTCCGAAAGGTTTCGGTAATACGAGTCCTGTTCGATCAGGACAACATTTTGCAAACCAACGGTTTTGACAATTTCCCGGGCTATCGTCGTCTTACCCGATCCCGTCCCGCCGCATATTCCAATTATCATAAGCTGTTTAGTCCTTGGTCAGTTGTCCTTCGTCATTAACATCGCTTTTTGTCGTTCCGATCGATCTCAAATAGGCATTTAATGTTGGTGCAAGAACCGAAATTAAGATCTTTAGCCGTTCGATCTGATCGTCGGTCAATAAATTTCGGGTAAAAGCTCTGCGAAGCCAATGTTGAGTCTCCTGCAGCGATCCCCGAGCAATCCTTATAAATCGACGATTATCTTGGTAACTGCCTCGCCCTTCTCCTTCGGCTAAATTCGCCCCGATCGAGTCGGCCGACCGAACAATCTGTTTACCGATCGTATCTTTAGCGAACTTATCCCATCCGACAACGATATCCCAAATCTGATCCGCGAGTTGTTCGGAGAGCTTATAAACGCGAAGCTTTTCAAAATTCGTCCTGGGCATAAAACGTCCTAATAAAAAATAACCAATGACCAAAGACCAATGACTACTGACTAATTTTAATAACAATCCGCTTTAACAATTCCTTAAAAACGTTGGCGACGCGGGCGCCTGTTTCCATTACTTCCTCGTGGTTGATCGGTTCGTCACTCATGCCGGCGGCGAGATTTGTGATGCATGAAATCCCAAGAACACGCATGCCCTGATGGCGAGCCGCAATGGCTTCAGGAACCGTCGACATTCCGACGGCGTCGGCCCCGAGCTGGCGGTACATATGGATCTCGGCCGGCGTTTCGTATGTCGGGCCTGAGAGCGCACAATATACACCGCTATTCATGAAATCGATCTGCGATTCATCGAGGCCGTTGTCAAATCGCTCTAATGCGATACCGGCCGCTTCTTCGTTGGCGATCTGTCGAAATTCACGGTCATAAACTTCGGTCATATCCGGAAACCGCGGCCCAAAACGGTTATCATTGGCCCCGCGCAGCGGATTTACGCCGAGGCAATTCAAATGATCGCTGATCAACATCAGCGTGCCCGGCGTCATATCCGAATTTAGGCTGCCGGCGGCGTTGGTTAGAATAAGATTTTTGATCCCCATCAAACCAAACGATCGAACAGGCATTGTTACCTGCTCCATTTCGTAGCCTTCGTAATAGTGAAATCGCCCCTGCTGAACGGCGATCGCGACACCGTCGATCTCGCCGAGAACAAGCTGCCCGGCGTGGCCCTCGACCGTCGACCGGGCAAATCCGGGGATCTGTTCGTACGGAATTTTTACCGCGTTCGTCAGTTCGTCGGCAAACGCTCCCAAACCGCTGCCAAGAACGACCGCGGTTTTGATCTCTCGGGGAAATTTGGATCTGATAAATTCGGCCGCTTCCGAGGCCTTTTCGTAATACATAAAATCAATTACAGTCCGAGCTAAAATTGCACTATTTTCTCAATCTCCAACAGTGTTGGGGTTAGCGAACCGAATTTAGTATGAGGAATTGCAACTAGCTTCTGAGCGTCAAATCCGCCTTCCCTTAAAAACCGAACCTTTAACTTAACTTCAAAACGCGAATTGCGCAGCCTGGTTGTGTGCAGAACGGGCGTCGCGAAAGCCCGATCCTTCCGGTTGTTTTGATTGCTGTCAGCAACGCCAAAATTCCTTGGCCTAGATTTCACTACAAATTTTCGATGTCTAGACTACCCGTGTCAATTGCAGATCGTCAGATCCCGAATAATATTCGCAAGCGGTCTTCGATTTTCGTTTGTTGATTTTTCGACAATTCGCCGAGTTTTCGCTGAATCATCGTTTTGGAGATCGTCATTAAACGATGCAGACGAATTGTCGAAGAAACCTTCAAGCCGGTTTGTCCAAAATCAGCATCCTGGGACTCAATTGTAAGATCGGTAGCAGTAGAACCTAACGAAACTTTACTGGTGATAAAGGCTACAACGACATGTCCGTGAGGTTGAATTTCGCTGGTCAAACAAACGGCGGGACGAACTTTGTTCGCTGACAGATCGTCAAAAGGGAAAGGCACGAGAACAACATTATTTTTCATTGGTCAAAGGTTTCCCATCTTCCAAAGTATAAATGTCTTCGGCTTCGTCATTTAAAAAACCGAACGCGCCATTTTTTGAAGCGGTCCGCAGCCATTCCCTTTCGTTAATGTCCGTATCTTCATCATACAAAACAATTACCCGCACGCGGCTCGGCGCATTGTCCGGCAAATCTTCGTCTAAAACAATTTGATGATTCGCATTAATTGTTCCGGTTGTTTCGATCGCTGTCAGCATTGGTAAATCCCTCAAGCTTGATTTTACTACAAATTTTGATAAGTCAGAACGGCTGAATCTGCGGGTTGCCCCTCGAATCTGTTAGATTAGGCGTTTTCGCCATATCAGTCGTTAATCTTGAAACTTGGAGTAATACGCTAGTATTGCGTAGGACCCGATCCGGTAGCCGTGGACATAATCTTTCAATTTCTGGCTAATTCTCTTTCCTATACGGTATTCCAAGCGCTTTTGGTGCGCGGGACAGGCCGATAAACCCAGCCAGGACAATGATAGTCAGAACATAGGGAATCATTTGGATAAACTGAACCGGAACGTCTTCACCCGACGGCATCTTTATGACGCCCTGCATCTGAATCGAGAGGGCTTCGGTAAACCCAAAGAAAAGACAGGCGAACAGGACCGGGACGGGTTTCCATTTGGCCAGAATAAGAGCGGCCAGCGCGATGTAGCCGCGGCCAGCCGTCATTCCGCGTGTGAAAAGCGACGATTGTCCGATCGAGAGATATGCGCCGCCCGCAGCGGCCAAAACACCTGACAATATAACGGCGATATACCGAAGCCGAATTACATTTATCCCGGCCGCGTCAGCTGCTTCCGGATTTTCACCCGCGGCTCGGATCCGGAGTCCGAACGGTGTTTTGTACATCACGTACCAACAAATCGGGATCAAGGCGAGAGCGAGTATCGAAGCGATCGAAATCCGGTGGTAGTATTCCGGCAGCAAAAATTCTTTTGCGATCTGCTGG
>JBGTCS010000539.1:0-4075 GCA_041748715.1 Pyrinomonadaceae bacterium
TCGCGCTCCGGCTGTGGCAGCGGTTGAGAGCGTCCCGCCTCGAAGCTAAACAGCGTAAAAGTTAGTAGTAATAGAATTTTCAGCAATAGTTTGGATCCTCAAACAAAGAGCGAGAAAACTTCGTTTGAAAAGAGCATCCCTTTGCGGGAAAGTTTTAAGCGATCACCATCAAATAATATTAAACCGGCCTCGCTCAAATGCAAAAGTTCGCCGGCAAATTCGGTTTCTAATTCGACGCCAAAACGTGAAGCGTAGGTTCGCAGGTTCAATCCTTTGACAAGACGAAGGTTTAGAAACGCAAATTCGCCTGAAAGTTGCTTTTCGCTCAGCCTTTCGGTGTCAACGATCGCGGAATTTGAACTCGAAACGCTTTCGACATATCTGGCCGTATCGCGTTCGTTTGAATATCTCTGCCGCCCGTCGAACGAATGTGCCGAGACACCAAAACCAAAAACAGGATCGAGTGTCCAGTATTTAGAATTATGCCGGGATGCGAAACCGGGCAGCGAAAAATTTGATATTTCGTATTGCTCGTAACCGGCGGCGGCAAGCCGGTCGAGCATTATCTCGTACATCTCGGCGGCCAATTCGGGGTCAGGCGTCGGCTGACGGCGGCTGCGAATCTGTTCGGCGAGCGGCGTGCCCTCGTGAATCTCGAGCAGATAGAGCGAGAGATGTTCGGGCCGCATTGAAATGGCTTCATCGAGATTTTGTCTCCAGGCATCGATGGTTTGGCCCGGCAATCCGGCGATCAGGTCAAAACTGACATTTTCAAAACCCGCTTCGCGCAACATCTTGAATGTCTGTCTCGCGTCGTTTGCATCGTGCCCGCGTGCGAGCAATTTTAACGCCCGATCGTCGAACGTTTGCACACCAAAACTTGCACGATTAATACCGAGGGCGCGAAATTCGTTGAGCGTGGCGGGCGTAACCGTCGCCGGATTCATTTCCATCGTGACCTCAGCATCCGGCGAGATCGCGAATTTATCATCGACCATTATTAAAATCTGCTCGAGCTGTTTTGGCCTCAAAAGCGAAGGTGTGCCGCCGCCAAAATAGATCGAATCGGGCTTCAAGTCAGTACCGCCTGCGTAAGCGGGCGGTATGAACATCTCAATTTCTATGCAGAGTGCCGCGACATACCGTTCAACTGCATCGCCCGTGCGGTAAACATCCGTCGCAAAATCACAGTAAGAGCAACGCGATTTGCAGAACGGTATGTGAAGATAGATGCCAGCGGTCATTGAGTTTATTGTAGGGCTTCGACGGCAGGGAACAAAAAGTGTGAGGCCGCTCGCTTCAGGTTTACCGAAATGGATTACCTTTGCGACTCTGCGGCTTTGCGGGATATATTTCCCGCAGCTCTTCTCGGTCAACATTATGGAACAGATTTCTTATTATTCATCAGCGGCCGCGCTGCTCTTGGTCATCGGCTGCTGGTTTGCATTCGGAGCTGTATTTCTGATTCGAACAAAACCGGAGGCGACGATCGAGGGAGCAAAGGCACCGAGATCGTATGCCGGACTCGTTCTCCAGGGCGTCGGGTTTTTGCCGATTTGGTTTTTTTGGCGTTCGCCGGCTTTCTCGGATTTTATTGACGGTATGGCGGTCCTGAATATCGCTTTACAGGTCCTGGCGGTCGTTCTCGCGGCGTTTTCGGTCTGGCTGGCAATGTCGGCCGTCCGTGAGTTGGGAAAACAATGGAGCCTGCAGGCTCGCCTTGTAGCGGGCCATAAACTTATCACGTCGGGAGTCTACCAGATCGTCCGCCACCCGATCTACACAGCCATGCTCGGCATGCTGGTGGCTACGGGAATTGTATACAGCCGACCGCTCCCGACGCTGACCGGAATTGTCATCTTTTTGATCGGAACACAGATCAGAACCCACAGCGAAGAAAAGCTCTTAACCGACGCCTTCGGAAGCGAATTCAAAGACTGGAAAGCAAAAGTGCCCGGGTTGATACCGTTTCTTAAAATTTGATTGGAATTCGTTCCTAATTTCCCAAACGCGAGCTGAGCGAATCACTCCATGCTGACTGGAGTTCAAGAATCGGCGTGTCGATGGCAACTTCTTTCTCAATTGAGATAGTTAATCTGTTGGCCGAAACTCTACCGATCACTTTGAACGGGCAATCGCCCGCGACAGATTTAACCTTTTCCGCATTTTCGGGAGAAAAACTGATCACGATTCGCGAGGGAGATTCACCGAACAGAACCGTTTCGGGTGCGAGACCGGTAGGTAATAGATCGATCTCGGCCCCGAGGGCTTGGCGTCCGAGTGATGAAAAACAGCTTTCAGCGATCGCTACGGCAAGCCCACCGTCTGAGCAATCGTGGGCCGACGACAACAGCATGGTGTCCGCTAGTTTTAACAGGGTATCTTGAACCAGTTTTTCAGAGTTTAGATTGATCTGCGGCATTCTGCCGTCGGCTATCAGTTCATCGGTCGTATAGCCAAGAATGGTTTGGGCGTATTCGCTCGCGGCGAGGTCGTCTTTCGTAATGCCGAGAACAGCAATAATATCGCCTTTGTTTTTGAAGCCATGGGTTATTATCTTTCGCGTGTCTTCGATCAGGCCTACCATTCCGATCGTCGGCGTGGGCAGGATGCCCCGGCCGTCGGTCTCGTTATAAAACGACACGTTGCCCGAGACGATAGGCGTCTCAAAAATATTGCACGCCTCGGCGATACCGTCGACGACCTCGGAGAAACTCCACATCACCTCCGGGCGTTCGGGTGAGGCAAAATTAAGGCAATTTGTCACCGCGATCGGTTTGGCACCGACGCAGACGACGTTGCGGGCGGATTCAGCAACTGCGAGTTTGGCACCCTCGCGTGGGTTGATAGCGGTAAATTTGCCGTTTCCGTCGAGACACATTGCGATCGCGCGGCGGGTTTCTTTGACACGGATCACCGCGGCATCCGCACCGGGAGCGATGACTGTATTTGTCCGCACCATCGAATCGTACTGCTCGTAAACCCAACTCTTGGAGCAGATGTTGGGCGAGGCCAGGAGCGTTTTCAACGCTTGTTCAAGGTTTGTGGTTCCAAGTTCAAGGTCAAGACTACGATGATTTTCCGACTTTGAACCTTGAACATTGAACTTTGAACTCGGCGTGGCCATCGGCCGATTGTATTTCGGTGCCTCGTCAGTCAGAGCCATAACCGGCAAGTCAGCCATGAGTTCGCCGTTATGCATGATCTTTAGCCGGTCGCCTTCGGCGACCTTGCCGATGACGACGGCGTCGAGGTCCCATTTGTTAAATATCTCGACGACCTGTTTTTCCTGGCCTTTGCGGGCGACGACAAGCATCCGCTCCTGCGATTCGGAAAGCAGCATCTCGTAGGCCGTCATCCCGGTTTCACGCTGAGGCACGAGCGTCAGATCAATCTCAAGTCCATTGCCGGCACGGGCGGCCATCTCGACCGACGATGAGGTCAGCCCGGCGGCGCCCATGTCCTGAATGCCTTCGATCGCACCCGAACGCATCGCTTCGAGGCACGCCTCGAGCAGGAGTTTTTCTAAAAATGGATCGCCGACCTGTACGGTCGGGCGTTTTTCCAAAGCTTCATCGTCAAACTCGGCCGACGCCATCGTCGCTCCGTGGATACCGTCGCGACCGGTTTTTGCACCGGCATAAAGCACGGGATTGCCAATTCCCTCCGCTTTGCCAAAAAAGATCTGATCTTTGCGGACGATACCAAGGGCAAAGGCGTTGACCAGCGGATTAAGGCTGTACGATTCGTCAAAAACGACCTCACCTCCAACCGTCGGCACGCCAAAGCAGTTGCCGTAGTGGCCGATGCCTTCAACGCAGCCTTTGAGAATTGACTTGTTTCGGTGAATGATCTTTGTTTCGGCGTCCGCGAGAACCACCCCGTCACCCGAAGCGGGTGCCACCCCTCCTTCGTAAGGAGGGGAGCTTATAGGACCAAAGCGGAGCGAATTCATCGCCGCGATGGGCCGTGCTCCCATCGTAAAAACATCGCGTAAAATACCGCCGACACCGGTTGCTGCACCCTGAAACGGCTCGATAAAGCTCGGATGATTGTGCGACTCGACCTTAAATGC
>JBGTCS010000540.1:0-16721 GCA_041748715.1 Pyrinomonadaceae bacterium
CGGATCGGATCTTAAACCTCTTTATATTCCGAATCCACATCTTCGCTCGACAAAGCAACGCGGTAGTTTTTCGACTGTTTTTGCTTTGTGATCAACAGGTCATCCTTTGTTTTCAAAAGGTCGGCCCGATTGTAAACGGATAATTCAAAGTTGTAACCATGCGTGATGGCATCTTTTGGACAAGCTTCGACACAGAATCCACAGAAAATGCATCGCCCGTAATCGATGTTATAAACCTTTGCGTACCTTTCGTCGCGGCCGATGCGTTCGGCGTAGGGACGGGCATCGTCCTCGGCCTCGATATAAATACAATCCGACGGACAAGCTGCAGCACACAGATAACACGCCACGCATTTTTCCTTACCCGCCTCATCTACATGCAGCAAATGCTGGCCGCGATACCTGGGCTGTACCGTGATCGGCACATCCGGATACTGAACCGTCCATTTTGCACGCGGGATCTCTGAAATGGTCCGCTTCATGCCTTTTAAAACGGCAACCGTGGATTGAATAACGTCACTAATTACTGACATAGATTAAAAATTCGGCAGCGGTATCGCTCCCGATAGTATAAGGATCCAATATAGAATTCCGATTAGAAAGCTGATGCCGCCGGTAATGATCCCGGCTAACGCGAGACCTTTGCCACCGAATTCCACCGGATTACTGTTTGCCTTTCCCCGGGCTAAAACTCCAGTGATCACAGCAGCCAAACCAACAACAAATATGCTGGAACAGCACAGAATACTTAAAATGCCTGTGACCAACGACACGATCGCCAGGACCTTGCTCTGCCCTGCTTCCCCGCTAACTGGCGGCTGAAACGGAGTATTCGCTCCGATTGCTTGATTTTGCCAGTTCGCATCAGGTGCCGGCGGCGGTGTCCACTCAGCGACCGGGGCCGGTTCCGAATCCTGAAACGGCTTATTAAATGATGGCTGAAGTATGGTCGCCGCTTCGTCAAACGCAGCCCGAGCCGATGTTTGCTCGTCCGTGATCGTCGGGGCCGAGGCAAATTCCTCGATATCAAACTCGACGTTAACCGGTTCGTCTTGGGCTTTGTCGGGAACAGAAAAGGGCGACCGCGGCGGGGCCGGTTCTTCCGCAGTCAGGAAACTCGGGGGCTTTGGACCCGCGTCTTCCTCGATGGGCGATATCTCAACCACGTTAGACTCAGGATCGTTAGCCCCTATCACATCCTTCATTTCCGACTCGGAAACATACATCGTCCTGAGCGGATCATCTTGCGGCAAATCCAAAACATCGTCAGGTTCCGAAATAGGAATCGACGATATAGTTTCGCTGTTTATCGAATCCGCGTCGGCGTCTTGAGACGGTTCATCAGTCGATGCAGCGGCGTCGGGATTTGAGGTCATCTGGTGAGCGACGATGGTCGCGTACGGATCAAAAGCCGGTTCGTCCGCCACTAATTCTGTCCCGTCCAGTTGGCAAAACCGCATCGAATCTTCAAAAGTTTTATCGCAAGTCGGGCATTTTTTCATATTCTCTTTCCTTAAGATCCAACCAAAGACTTTGAATCCGAAAATTCTTATCAAAACCGCGGCAAGCTCATACGTCAGCCAAACCTAAAACTCAGATCCGATCGAACCGACCGCAACTCTGCAACTATATGCAACGTTTATACTTGAACGCCTAGACTAATTCAAGTTTGCTAAAGAAATAGGCGATCTCGATCGCTGCGTTTTCGTCAGAGTCAGAACCATGGACCGCGTTTTCGCCGATCGAGGAGGCAAAATCCTTGCGGAGAGTTCCATCGGCGGCTTCGGCAGGATTCGTCGCCCCCATCAACTCACGCCAAGACGGCACGGCGTTTTCCTTTTCCAATGCCAGCACGACACATGGCCCGCTCGACATAAATTCTGTCAATTCATCATAAAAGCCTTTTCCAGCATGCACTTCGTAAAAACCCTCAGCCTGTTTACGCGTCTGATGGATAAGCTTCATTCCTCTGATCTTAAAACCCGATTGTAAAATACGGTCAACGATCTTCCCTTGATTCCCGGCGCGGACCGCGTCGGGCTTTATGATTCCAAATGTTAAATTAGTCATTATTAATTATTTTTTCTTGTTAACTTCAACTGTTTTTTCTATCAACCATTTCAATCTCACACTTTATTTGGCGGATTAGCCTAAAGGTTTTAAAACGAATTGGCGGGCAATGGTTTGTCGAATAACCAGGTTTGAATACTATGGCTGAATACAGAACTGATTTATCGGGAGACGAACTCTAATCTTTTCAGAATGACCGTATTAATCCCCTACTTTTCTGAAGCTTCAAACCTTTCCCAGTCCAACCCCAACTGTTTAATCGCAGCTCGCAGTGTACCAATTTTCAAAATCTTTGCTACCCCAATCCGGAAGGAGCTCCGAGGTTTAGCATTGGATTGATCCATTTCCGATGCGAGCCGCCCTTACTTTTGAGTTCGAGACAGCCAAGGTTTCTTAACTTTTTCTCAACTTCCCGATATTTCACACTGACTCAAGATGTATTATTGTATCCGTCAAAAATGGAGCCATCCCATTAATCGGATTCAACACATGTGGCAACGGCTTTTTCAAATGCTCGTAAATTTCAACCACCGCCTTGAGAGCATCACTGACATTTGGTTCGATCTCATCCCACGTATCGGCCTCTGTTATCAGCTCAGGCAACAAGGGACATGTAATCGTCCAACCGCCTTCAGGCTGAGGATCAAGAACCAAAGGTAATTTATAAAAATTGTCCATAAAATCCCTGCTGACAATTCTAACATTCTATAAAGATTCTTTCACCGCCTGCCCAATATCGGCCGGCGATTCAACAACACGAATACCTGCCGCGGTTAACGCCGCCATTTTTTCCGCCGCCGTTCCCTTGCCGCCCGATATGATCGCACCGGCGTGCCCCATTCGGCGTCCCGGAGGTGCGGTTTGGCCGGCTATGAAGGCAACGATTGGTTTTGTGACGTTGTCTTTGGCGAATGCTGCGGCATCTTCCTCGGCTGTGCCGCCGATCTCGCCGATCATTACGATGGCATCGGTCTCGTCATCCTCTTGGAATAGACGCAAGGCGTCGGTGTGATTGGTCCCGATGATCGGGTCGCCGCCGATGCCGATTGCGGTCGACTGGCCGAGGCCGAGAGCAGTCAATTGCCCAACAGCTTCATAGGTCAGCGTACCCGAACGCGAAACAACGCCGATGCGGCCTTCCATATGAATATGGCCGGGCATGATGCCGATCTTGCATTTGCCCGGCGAGATGATGCCGGGGCAATTTGGGCCGATCACTCGGGTGTTTCTCGATTTCAGATATTCTCTGGTTTTGACCATATCGGCGACCGGAATGCCCTCTGTGATACACACAACCAAGGGAATTCCCGCATCCGCAGCTTCCATGATCGCGTCCGCCGCGAATGCCGGCGGCACATAGATCACCGATGCATTTGCCCCCGTTTCGCGAACGGCGTCAGCAACCGTATTAAAAACTCCCACACCTTCGTGAGTGGTCCCGCCTTTGCCCGGCGTAACACCGCCGACAACATTGGTTCCGTATTCACGCATCTGTAGCATGTGAAATGTGCCTTCTTTTCCCGTGATTCCCTGTACGATCAGACGTGTATTTTTGTCGACTAGAACGCTCAAAATATTTCTCCTGAATTCTGTTGAAAAAGCGAAGTGAAAGTATAACACGCAGGCTTAACTCTCACGCAATCGGTCATATTCAAGTTTTTTTTGAACAAAACCGTTGAGAAATGCGTTTCCCTTGATGTTCACGGAACAGAATTCACAATTCGAAATATTGAGGTCAATCGCCACGCAGTTCGAATCGGCTGGTGCCGGCCATAGTTACTAATTTTTATATGCGGCAGCTCTATTCATTTTATTACGACGCATTCTGGATCGCCTCTAAATCGATACTCGAACATAAACTTCGCGCATTTCTGACCTTGATCGGGATCATAATCGGCGTCGCAGCGGTCGTAATTGTTGGTGCTTCGATCAGCGGACTAAACTCGTACGTCACCGCAAAAGTTTCAAAGGTGCTCGGCACCAACCATTTTATGATGGCCCGGATGGCATTCTCGGGCCAGATGGAAGAGGCCGAATACGAACGCCGAAACCGCCTCAACAAGAAACTGACATTTGATGAATACGAATATATCAAGGCTAACTGTGCACATTGCTCCGATGTCGGCGCCCAAATGAACGGAAACAGTGATCTGAATGAGAACGGTTTGGAGATGCCGTCGGTTCGTATCATCGGCGTCACGGCGAATATGGTCGACATTGAGGAGAAAGAAATAGAATTGGGCCGCTTCATCTCGCTTGATGATGAGATCCGCGCGGCCAAAGTTTGCGTGATCAGCTACGACGTCAAGGACAAATTCTTTCCACATTCGGATCCAATCGGACAGATCATCCGCGTAAAGGGCGTTTCATTGAGGATCGTTGGTCTCGAAGAGAAACGCGGCTCAATGTTTGGCAGCTCGCTTGATCGCCAGATCTATATTCCGATCTCGCAGCACAATCTAATATTCAATCGAAATGACGGCATCCAGGTACACGGAAAGGCCGAAAACCCCGACGATTTTGATCTGGCGATCGAGGACGCCCGCTTAACATTAAGAAATAAACGTCAACTCATGGGCAGTGATGACGATACGTTTGGAATTGTAAACACAAAGGACCTGGCCGGACAGATCGATCAGTTTACCGCTGCGATCGCCGGCGTGGTTATTCCGATCACGCTAATCACGCTGATAGTTGGCGGCATCGTCGTCATGAATATAATGCTAGTCTCGGTGACCGAACGAACATTTGAGATCGGTTTGCGAAAGGCTCTCGGAGCCACCAAGAAACAGATCCTGCTCCAATTTTTGATCGAATCTTCGCTGCTTTGCATCGTTGGGGGGCTGATCGGCCTGATGCTCGCCGCCGGCGTCACGCAGATTATTACTTTTCTTGCCGAGATAACCATGACGATCACAATTACCTATGTGATCTTGTCGGTCGGTGTCTCAAGCATTATTGGCATCGTCGCCGGGCTTTATCCGGCCTGGAAAGCGGCCCGGCTCGATCCGATCGTTGCATTGACCCAGAATTAGAAGAGGCTTTTATGAAATTATCCGCATCAATGCCATCCGAAGTCCTCAAAATGGCGCTTGACAGCATAATGGTTAATAAATTTCGCAGCATCTTGACGATACTGGGTATCGTCGTCGGCGTTATAACTGCGATTGTGGTCGCGTCGATATTGACCGGAATGCGTCAGAGCATTGTCGCGATAGTCGAGGATTATGGAACAAATAACATCTACGCGTTTCATTTAACGACCGGCATGTCCGGCGAGAATCGTGATGAACGTAACCGAAAGCCGCTCACCGTCGATGACGCCTACGCCATCATGGCCCAAACGCCTGCGGTAGAAGACATCGCTCTCGTTGCCCCGGGAATCGGGAATTTTGGAGCCGCCAGCTTCGATGACAACCTCACCTACGAGGGACGCAATTATCGCCGGGCCCAGACCGACGGAGTTTCGCCAAATTATGCACAGATATCAAACCTGACATTGCTCGAAGGCCGCTTTATAAACGAATCGGACAATCTACAGCGGCGAAACGTGATCGTCATCGGCGTCAACTGCGCCGAAGCCCTGTTCCCAAACGAACCGACCGGAAATGTCGGAAAGGTTGTTCGAATGAACGGGACGACTTGGGAAATCATCGGCGTGATCGCCAAGCGGAAGGCGGCACTTTTCGGCGAGAACGAAGAAGACAGCAAAGTGCTGCTTCCCTACCGCAC
The DNA here is from genome assembly GCA_041748715.1 of Pyrinomonadaceae bacterium. Taxonomy (GTDB): domain Bacteria; phylum Acidobacteriota; class Blastocatellia; order Pyrinomonadales; family Pyrinomonadaceae; genus OLB17. The sequence goes on from JBGTCS010000540.1 coordinate 5,803, forward strand.
GGCCCGCAAAGCTGCACCGCAGCGGGAATATCTGCTCCTCATTATTCAGGCCAAAGGAGCGCGTCTCAACGAAGCTCTGCAGGACGCCGAAGGAATTCTTCGTCAACGCCGACAAGTTCCTTTTGGTGAGCCGAACAATTTTGATATTAAAACCGCTGGCGAATTTATTCAGCAATTCGATTCGATAACCGCAATGGTCGGGCTCATTGCGATCGCGATCTCAAGTCTTGGTCTGCTGGTCGGCGGTATTGGTGTGATGAATATCATGCTCGTATCCGTCACGGAACGGACAAAGGAGATCGGCATTCGCAAAGCGGTCGGTGCGACCAAGGGAGCCATCGTGCTTCAGTTCTTACTCGAGGCGATGACTCTTACATTCTTTGGCGGGCTGATCGGCGTCGTAACAGCGATCGGTATCAGCAATCTGATAATGCTTTTGATTCCCAGCCTTCCGGCTCAGGTGCCTCTCTGGGCCGTCATCGCCGGCCTAACGACGTCGATAGTTGTCGGCCTCGTTTTCGGGGTGCTGCCCGCCAGAAAAGCGTCTCGGCTCGACCCGATCGATTGTCTTAGATATGAATAAAGAATTCTTGATACTGAGGAGCTCTGGTTCCAAAATCTAATCCCGATTAGGACGGATCATTATTTAGGAATGAATCATCAATCTCACTTTCGAGTTTTGTGCGAAGTTTCTCAACCATTAATTCGGCTTTTTCGAGGTTAAAGTTGGTGTTCAAGCGAGTGCGTTGGATATCGGTGAGGAGCGACTCGAGGTTTTGGCGCTCGGCGTTAAGGCTTTTACGGCGGTTGTCGCGGATCTCTTCCGGCTTCATCGATCCGGCCATCTGCAGCGTCCGCTCGATCATTTCAGGACGGATCTCGAATTCGATCTGATCAAGCCTCGATTTGACGGAATTCTCTTTTTCGATCATGTCGAATAGCTGTTTGCGTAGCGATTCAGTTCGCTGTTCAGCCCGCGTCAGAATATCCAGATTCAATAGCAGTCGTTTTTGCTTTTCGCCGTAGCTGAGCTTTTTTTCGGATTCGAGTTTTTTGATCCGATCCCGCAATTCTTTTACCGTTTGACTCTCTGCTGTGGGCTTTTCCTCATTCGCTTCGACGGCGACCTGCTCAAGCCGGGCTAGCTCTATCTGATCCTGTGCCCGGCTGATTATCTCTGCCGAGCTCAAAACCGGCAGCGGTGTTGCCAGCGGTTTTGGCTTTGAACGGGTCGATTGAGAAAACGCTGACACTGAAAGGATTGAGATCGCCAGAGCCATTGCCGCCAATTTGATATTTGTATTTGATCGCATGATTATTTCGTTTTTCTCTTTTTGTCCCGGATAAAATCGCCGGTTACCAGCTCGACCGCATTCTTGGCGAGGCCGACAAACGGGATGGCGTCAATGCCCGAATTTACAAGGCCCTTAAAGATGCCTTTTCTCTTAATATCCGTGCCGACTAACGCGATCACAACGGCTGTTCCGCCAAACGGAATTGTCTTTGCGATTCGTTTCGCGACCTGCCAACCTCCCGCGTGAATCACTTTTCTGGTAACGTCCGTTTTGGTATTTGTCATCTTTTTAGCATTATACTTGCTTTCATTCGATGACAACATCATACTTTCCTTTGCACGAAAACTCCGCTGCAAAGTTTCATTTTCGCTAACCGATGTCCCTCGAAATCTCACAAATCAGTAAAAGAATCGCGAATAAATGGATATTTCGAGATATCAGTATTGCAGTGCCTGCGGGCGGCATATTCGGCGTCTGCGGTGCAGCCGGATCAGGCAAATCGGCGATATTAAAAACCATTTCGGGCAAGTGGAAAACAAATGGCGGATCGATCAAAAACGACGGCATTGACGTAACAACGGCGAACAAGCATTCGCGAGGGTTTGCATCGCTCCCCGCAACCGAGAGATCCCTATTTTCAGAAATACTCCGCCTTGAACCAAAGGCGTCGAGTGGCCAGCAACAACTTATCGAATTTGAAAAGATTATTGAATCCGGAGCGACGGTCCTGTTGCTTGACGATCCGTTTTGCCATCTCGACCGCTTTAGACGGGAGCGATGCCTCGATAAACTTCGTACATACGTCGCCGGACGCGACAGGATTGTAATTTTTGCGTCTTCAGATTTCCGTCAGATCGCGGCCGTCGCCGATCAGGCTGCCGTACTTTCAGACGGTTATTTTGTTCAGACTGGTTCCCCGCGAGAGATCTATGAAAATCCGGAAACCATCGCCGCTGCGCAGCTAACGGGCGATGTTAATCTTTTTCAGGCCCGGCGAGTAAGCTCGACGAGCGCTGACTTATCTGAGTTTCAGACGATCGAGGGCAGCCATCGCATTGTTTCTTCGTATAACAAAGTAGCCGGTCTCGGGGCAATAAATCAGAATATCAGTCTCGCAATTCGTCCTGAAAATATCTCGATGTCGATGGGAGCCTCGTTTCCCGAGGATAATCTTTTAAAGGCCGTGGTCACAGGCATCCGGTTTTTGGGAGCAACCAGTCTGATCGAATTTGATGCGGGCGGAATTAAACTTCAGGCTCGGGTTTTCAGGGTTGTCGGCCTCAATTTGGGTGACGAGTGCATGCTCGGCCTTCCGCCCAGATCTATTAGAGTTCTTAAACAATAAAACGGGCCGGCCGAACAGTTCGACCGGCCCCCATTTTTAACCCTAGTTGTAGCGCGATTACTAGCGGAATGGGCTAAGAATGACCTGAACACGTCGGTTCTTTGCCCGGTTTGCATTTGTATTATTCGGTGCGATCGGCAGGCTCGCCCCAAAACCTTTTGCAACGATCCTGCCCTCATCAACTCCTAATGACGCAAATTTTTCGGCGACCGCGTAGGAACGACGGTCGGTCACGGTCTGGATTTGCGCAGGCGTGCCCGCGTTGTCCGTATGAGATTCGACGGTGACCCGATAGTCTGAATTGCCCGAAATTAGCTCACCCAAAGACGTGATCTTGCCATCGCCCGCCGCCACCAATGTGCTGGAACGCGAGCCTGACCACCAGTTTTCGGGCAAGGTGAGAACAATCCCTCGTTCGTTTGTCGCAACCGTTCCGAAAGCCTTCAATGAATTGATAAAATCCGCTTCAGCCGCCCTCATTCTAGCTGCCTTTTGTTCGTCGTCGTTTTGCTGCAGCATAGCTTTTCTTTCATTTTCCGCAGCGGCGAGTTTTGCGATGGCGTTCTCAGCCTCGACACGGGAACGGCCAAGATCCTCTCTCAGTCGACCGTTCTCATCGCGAAGGTCCCGGACCTGGTTTGCATAGGTCATTGCTTCACGCTCGGCGAGTTCGCGGTTGCGTATCTCGCGGGCAAGTTCAGACTTAAGGTCGTTAATCTGGTCCTGAGCATCCGTATATTTATTCTCGGCTGCTCTGATCTCGGCATCGGTCCGAACTCGTTCATTGCGTTTTTCACGTGCTTCCTTTCTCTGTTCAGCCAGCGACTCGGCCCTGACCGAGGCACTGATAGATTTTCGTGCCGCTATATCAACCGTGTCCTCGTCGCGACCGGCCTGCCAAGCATTCTCAGCATTTTGGAGCAGCGTCGCCGCTTCGGCAAATTCGACAGACGCGTCGCGTTCGGCACCGGCATATCGGGCCAATGCAATCGCCTGCTTTGCCTGCAAGATCGCCGACGGCGTTTTTGCATAGTCGGTTTCAGCGATCTCGGGCGTGCGCGGATCGCGGAAAAAATCACTCGAATTGCCAAAATAGGTTATCGATGGCGACGTCCCGATCTGTTTGCCATTTTTGCCGATGGGATAGAGATTTTCGAGCATTATGGTCTGACTCGGTCGCGTGACTAAAAAGTGAGGCTCGGCCGTGATGATCAGCGCAAATGTCTGAAGCGGCGTCGTGACCGTCACCTTGGAATCGATAAAAAATAATCCGCTTCGCTTTATCTCGCCAAGATTATCGGCCTGGCCGGTCGGAGAAATGGCCCACAGAATATAGGTTGCATAACCGGCACCGAGTTCAAACGGGCGGGGCATCTTCTCGACCGATAACTCGATCTTGGTTCCGCTGCGCGTTGAGCGTTTAACCTTTGCGTCACCTTTCATCCGCGGAAATCGTGTCGTTCCGCGAAACTGAACATTGACCGTATCGTCAAGCGGATAGGTGATCGCCGTCGTCTTACGAGCCATATCAACCTGCCCAAAAGCCGAAAATGCAAACGAAACCGTAATAAGTCCAAGTATAAATGCCTTAGCCGTCAGTGAATTTTTCATGAATTTCTCCAAAGAATAGAAGTCACTAAAAAGATGCCACAAATGATTTCAGAGTTGCAAACCCCCTCATTTGGACACGAAACCAGAAATTGAAGTATATTCAATCCTTTGCATTCGGCAATGAACGATTTAAAACGCCTCTTAAAATATGTTCGACCGTACTGGCTTACTTTCGCGTTTGCCTTTACGGCAATGGTCATTGGAGCCGTTTTTGAAACCGCAACCGGCGCCCTATTGGTTCCCATACTGAATCAATTTTCTCCGAATCCGGCCGTTGAATCCGAAACCCTTTTCTATTTAAATAGTTTTATTCCGCGCGACAACTCGTATCGGGCGTGGATCGTGATCTCGGGTTTGCTGCTGGCTTTTACCGTTATTAAGGGTATCGCCGAGTATTTTTCGGCTTTTTTGATGGCCAAAATCGGTCAATCGGCGATCTTGAACCTCAGGGGCGAACTCTACGCTCATTTATTAAAACAATCAGCCGTTTTTTTTGAAAAGCACCGAACGAATTATCTGGTTTCGCGGCTAGTCGTTAGTTGTTCGGCGATCGAGTTGGCCGTTTCATCAAACCTTCGTGACGTACTTCGCGAATCGCTCATGCTGATCTTTTTTATTGGGGCTGCATTTTATTACAACTGGCGGTTGACGCTCGGCTCGCTGATCATTGCTCCGGTCATTGCTCTGCTGACGACCGGTTTTAGCAAGCGGCTGCGGCGGCTAGCGGACGTTTCGCTCGAAGGCAATAAGGATCTGAATGATAAATCACAAGAAACTCTGTCAAATCAGATCATCGTCAAAGCGTATTCGGCCGAGCCGCGTGAACAAAAGCGGTTTATGGACGTCGCCGGGCTTATCGCCCGAGCCAATTTGCGTTCGGCCAGCATCGCGGCAACATCGCCACCAACAATTGAGCTGATCGGAATGCTCGCCGTGATCGTTCTGTTCTATTTTGGCTTGCAAGAGATAAATTCGGCGCGGCTCGATCCCGCACAATTTTTCACATTCTTGTTTTTCCTATTGCGCAGCTACGACCCGATGCGAAAGATCTCGCGGCAGCATAACGAGATCGTCAAGGCTTTTGCGGCAGCTCGTGATGTATGGGATATCCTCGATGAGGATACCGCATTACCTCAAAAACAAGACGCAGTTGAACTCAACCCGCTGGCCGATGCCATTCGGCTTGAGAATGTGTCGTTCAACTATCGCAACAGCAAAAAGAATATTCTAAAAAATATCGATCTTCAGGTTAAAAAAGGTCAGATGGTCGCACTAGTCGGTCAGAGTGGCGGCGGCAAGTCGAGCTTGACCCGTCTGATCCAACGGCTCTATGACCCGACCGATGGCGTGATCACCTGGGACGGGATCGACCTTCGAGATGCGAACGTTTTGAGCCTTCGAAAGCAGATGGCCCTGGTCACGCAGGAGACCGTACTTTTTAACGATACGGTCCGTGAAAACATAGCTTACGGCCGCCCCGGAGCTTCGAATAAGGAGATCGCCGAGGCGGCCCGCATCGCATTTGCTGACGAATTTATAGTTCATCTTCCCGAGAAATATGACACTCTGGTCGGAGAACGCGGCGTATTGCTTTCCGGCGGCCAAAGACAGCGGATCGCTATCGCCCGTGCGGTTCTCGTAAACGCTCCGGTGTTAATTCTCGACGAGGCGACGTCCGCTCTCGACACAGAAAGCGAATCGCTTGTTCAAAAGGCTCTTGCTAACTTGATGCGGAACCGGACATCGATCGTCATCGCACACCGACTGTCAACGGTTAGAAAAGCAGATAAAATAATCGTCATGGAAAAAGGCCGGATCATCGAAACCGGTACCCATGAAGAACTTCTCGCTCTGGCGGGAACATACAAAAAACTATACGAACTCCAGTTTGCCGATATGGAAGATCTCGCACAAAATTAAACTTATGAAATCAATGACCGGCTTTGGACGAGCCTCGGTGTCCGAAAATAAATATTCCATCACCGTTGAACTAAAAACGGTGAATAACCGCTTTCTCGATATAAGCCTGCGGCTCCCGGGCGAATTGCAGCTTTTGGAACCCACGATCAAGAAACTCATCGGGAACCGTCTTGCCCGCGGCCGCGTCGAGGTCAACCTGCAATACGACCGTCCGAGCGACGTCGAATTCGAGCTTAATCGTCCGCTTATCACTGGGTTTTTAGCCGCTATGCAGGAAATGCGTGAAGAATTTTCCTTAAGCGGCGAGCCGGACATTAATGTGATCGCGCGACTGCCAAATGTTGTAACGACAAAAAAAGAGGAACCGAGCCCCGAATTTCTTCAGATGGTCGAGACAGTTTTTGCCTCGGCTCTGGACGATCTCGAAAATATGCGTTCCACCGAAGGCGAAATGCTCGGTAAAGAACTTTTGTCCCGTCTGGACGAGATCGAGAATCGTATGCCAGTGATCGAGAAAGAGGCGGGAAAAGTTGCCGACGAATACAGCTCACGACTGATCAAACGGATCAACGATATGCTCGCCAAAACGGAGTCGCAGATCGATATCGACCAGTCGCGCCTCGCCCAGGAAGTCGCCTTTTTGGCCGACAAAGCTGATATTGCCGAAGAAATCGCTCGTCTTACCAACCACATCGAACATTTCCGATCGATCGTGGCCGACGAACGCGATGTCGGCAAACGGCTCGATTTCCTCACGCAGGAACTCAACCGCGAGGCCAATACGATCGCGTCGAAAACAAATAATATGCTCGTCAAGGAAAATGCTCTGGCGATAAAAAGCGAAATTGAGAAAATTCGCGAACAAGTTCAAAATGTCGAATAGAAAATGACGGGACGATTAATCATCATTAGCTCACCATCGGGCGGCGGCAAAGGAACGCTGATCAAAGAGGTTAGAAATGTATTGCCGGAGCTTGGATATTCGGTATCGCATACCACGCGGCCACAGAGGCATGGCGAAGTGAATGGACGTGAGTATTTTTTTATCTCGCGCCCGGAATTTCAAACTCTGATCGACAGTGAAGAATTTCTCGAATACGCCGAAGTTCACGGCAATCTCTATGGAACTTCGCTTGCGGAAAGCCATAAAGTATTCCGATCCGGCAAAGATCTGGTCGTCGAGGTTGACGTCCAAGGAGCGATCCAGATCTCGGAACGGCTTCCGGACAGCAGCGTAAGTATCTTTATTTTGCCGCCATCGTTTGAGGTTTTACGGGACCGTTTGACCTCACGCGGGACCGAAGCCGAACCCGAATTAACCACGCGTTTGAAAAATGCTTTTGAAGAAGTGCTTCAGTACTCCAGATTCAAATACGTCGTGGTGAACGAGGACCTTGCCACCGCAACACGTCAAATTGCCGCGATCATTCTCGCCGAACGGCAGCTTGTCATTAGACAAACTGAGGCGATACAGGGTATTCTTGGTAGTTTCGATGCATCGAAGCATCTGTTTAATGGAGAATAGGTAAAATATGGCCGACGAAATCGAAGAAACCGAAGTTGAAGAGATCATTAACCCGCCCGCGATCGATTCAAAATACCGAATGATCATTCTTGCAGCCCAGCGCAGCAAGCAACTTCAACGCGGAGCGATCCCGCGTGTAGATATGGATATTCGAAAGACCAAATCAACCCGCATCGCGATGCGAGAATTTCTGGAAGAAAAGGTAAACTTCGAGATCCTCGAAAATTAAACCGGATTTGATTTAAATGAAAAAAAGCCGTCCAAGTGGGCGGCTTTTTTTTCGTCGTGAGGGAAATTATTTGACAGTTCGAAAAAGTGTGTCGGATGCCTCTCAGGAAACTCAGAATCTTCTCCGCGTTCTCAGCGTCATCTCCGAAATCTCTGCGTTAGATATTTGAATAGTCGCATAACGCGGAGTTCGCAGAGGCGGACGCTGAGATTTAGGAGGTTTTTTCTAACTTAGGTCGGTAACCCAAATCAGCGTCGCTCTCGACATTACATTCCCTTATAATTCGGTCCGCCGCCGCCCTCGGGCGTAACCCAATTTATGATCTGATAAGGGTCGGCGATATCGCACGTTTTGCAGTGAACACAGTTTGAAAAATTAACCTTTAGTTCTTTGCGCCCGGTTTTTGAGCTTTCTTCCATCTCATAGACCGACGCCGGGCAGAAACGCTGGCAAGGGTTGCCGTATTCCTCGACACACCGCGTGGCACAGATCTCGGTATCCAGAACGTGCAGATGCGACGGCTGGTCTTCGTCGTGCGAAACGCCGGCATGGAAAACGTCAGTCACCTTGTCGAACGTCAAAACCTTGTCAAACGGCACCCCAGCATACCGCTCAGTGTCGCCGGGATTGTCAGACAATTTCTGCATCCGTTCGTGTCCGGCCACGTGATGTTCTTTTGGCATAAAGCCCCACGCCAGACCATTCGTCAAAAACTGCAAACCGGTATTTATCAGAGCCGACCAGCGGCCTTTTTGAAACGCTCCGTGAAAGTTTCGAACCGGATACAGTTCATCATAGATCCAGCTCATATCTATTTTTTCTTCAAAATGCCTGAGCGTTTTGGAGGAATAATCTTCATGGTCAAATGCACCGACGATCGTTTCAGCAGCGAGCATACCGGATTTCATTGCCGTATGGATCCCTTTGATCCGCTGGCCATTGAGAAATGAACCCGAATCGCCGACGATCAAAACGCCGTCGGCAAACAATTTTGGCATCGTATGATAGCCGCCAGCGTTTATCGATTTCGCACCGTATTTGATCATTTTGCCGCCCGCCAGGACCTCGGCGACTTTCGGATGGGTTTTGAATTTTTGAAATTCTAAATGCGGATCGATCGTCGGATCTTCGTAGTCGAGTCCGGTAACGTAACCGATGCTCACAACATTGTCCTTTAACCCATAGATCCAACCGCCGCCGTAAGTCCTTGTATCAGAAGGAAAACCAAGCGTGTGAACGACCTTGCCCTCGGGAAAATTGCCTTCGGGCAGCTCCCATAATTCTTTTACACCGAGGGAAAACACTTGCGATTCTTTCCCCTGGTCCAGACCGAGCCGGGCCGTGATCTGTTTGGCGAGCGACCCGCGGGAACCCTCGCCGAGGACGGTGACCTTTGCCAACAGGTCCACGCCGGGCTCGAAATTTGGTTTTTTCTTGCCGTCTTTATCGATGCCTTTATCGCCGGTGCGAACGCCGATCACCGCGTCGTTTTCATCATACAAGACCTCGGCGGCCGGAAATTCCGGGAAAATATTGATCCCGGCTTCCTCGCATTTTTCGCCCAGCCATTCGCATACTTTGCTCAAACTGACAATATACTTGCCTTTATTTTTAAGCGGCGGCGGGACGAGGGGGGAATTGATCCCTTTTTTATCGGTCAGATACCAAAATGCGTCTTCGGTTACGACCGAATCGACCGGACACCCCAGCGCCAGAAAATCCGGCATCAGTTCGCGGATCGCGATCGGGTCCATTACTGCTCCCGACAAGATATGTGCCCCGACAAACGAACCTTTTTCGACAATGGCGATCTCAAGTTCGCCGATCACGCGGCCGGGCTTAAACCCCTTCTCCACCATCTCGTCGTGTTCGGCGATCTCACTTTTTAAGTGCAGCGCCGCAGCCAGATTCGCCGGACCCGCTCCGACAAACACCACATCCATTTCAATTTGTTCGCGTTCGATCATAATTTTTTGACAGATATCGCTTCTACGCTTCGAATTGCTTTTTCAAACTCTCGATATACGGGGCTCGGGCAACGCCCTTCTCAGTAATGATCGCCGTCACCAAATCATTCGGCGTCACGTCAAACGCATAATTGCTGACCAGTGTATCATCCGGGGCCAATTGAATGTCTTTGACGTGGGTCACTTCGCGAATATCACGTTCTTCGATCGGGATCTCGTCACCGGTCGGGCAGTTCATATCGACGGTTGAGAGCGGCGCCGCAACGTAGAATGGAATGTTGTGACGCTTGGCCAAAACGGCAACCATGTATGTTCCAATTTTATTAGCTACATCGCCGTTTGCCGCGATCCGGTCTGAACCGACAACGACGGCCTGGATGTCGCCTTTCTTCATTATGTGGCCGCTCATATTGTCGGTGATAAGAGTTACCGGAATGTCGTCCTCCATCAATTCCCACGCCGTCAAACGGGCACCCTGCAGATATGGACGCGTTTCATCCGCTATTACGGCGATAGTTTTGCCTTGGTTGACCGCACCGCGTATAACGCCAAGAGCGGTTCCCCAAACACCGCCGGTTGCCAGGGCTCCAGCATTGCAATGCGTCAGAACTGTCGAATTATTATCCAATAGCTCTCCGCCGAACTGTGCGATCAAACGTTGCGATTCAATATCTTCTTCATGAATCGCCTTTGCGTCGTCAAGCAATAACTGTTTAATTTCGCTTACATTTTTGCCCTCCGACTTCCCTTTCTGAAACGTTCGATTCATCCGCTCGATCGCCCAGAATAGGTTAACTGCTGTCGGCCGAGTCTTGCCCAGAGTGTCGCTGACAAATTCGATCTCGTCCTCGAGATCGGCAACAGTTGTACCTACAAAATTCTTTGCACCCAGAGCGATACCGTAAGCCGCGGATACGCCAATCGCCGGAGCTCCGCGGACGACCATATCCTTTATCCCGGCGGCGACTTCGTCAGCCGATTTGAGCATTAGCCATTTTTCCTCGGTCGGCAGAAGACGTTGGTCGAG
>JBGTCS010000541.1:0-9148 GCA_041748715.1 Pyrinomonadaceae bacterium
CTGGATCGGGCGAATCGACCTGAGAAATTCTCAGATCAAATTCCGGAAATGGACTCGGCGTCGGCATCGGTGTCGGCGTTGGCGTCGGCGTTGGCGTTGGCGTCGGCGTTGGCGTTGGCGTTGGCGTTGGCGTCGGCGTCGGCGTTGGCACGCCCGCAGTTATCTGAAAATTCTCATTGTTAATGTCGAAGAAAATATTTCCAACCGACTGAACTTTGATGCGGGCCTGCATCGTCGCATTATTCGGAACGGTAATCGCCTCGGTTCCGTCGTTCGGCGTTGATGCCAATATAGTTGTGGGGAATGTCTGTCCGCCATCGGTTGATAGTAGGATTGCGACATTTGCTGCCATGGTATTCGAACCTGCAACATCCCAAGTCACCGTCTGCGTAGAACCTCCTGCCCATGAAACATTTGTATTAGGTGCAGTAACATTAAATGGCCCTGCGGCCGCATTTACTGTGACTGTCATTCCCGCATCGGCTATTCCACCACGGCGGTCACGCACCGCAACACGGAAATTCATCGTTCGATCAACCGATGGGAGGCTTTCGCCATTGACACAAGTCGTCATTGGAGCACAAACGGCCCCTGGTGACCCCGTTGACTGCGTTCCTGTGAAGGTCAGCCCCGGATTATTACTTCCGGCGGGATTGTTATTCGCGGGATTTAATATGAACGCCAAACTTGGAAACGTTCGTGATGCGTTGGCGACCGGTGAATAAGCTCGAAACAGAGGTCGTAAAACACCGTCGGTGTCGACGTCATACGTGTTTGCCGGAGTTCCTAAAACACCGCTCGCCGAAGGTGCAAGATCATACTCTTCCCACGAATACAACAAGTTTGGCAAGTCCGCCGGATCTGCGTCGCTTCCGGTCGCCGTTAAGGTAAACGGTGTCAAACGCGGAATCGTGAAATTTGGCCCGGCACTTACGGTCGGAATATTATTAACTCCTGCGGGTGTGCCGCAAGCTCCTCCGCTATTCGGATCGGACAGATTCGTGATCATTTCCGTCAAACTTCGTATATGGAACGACGGAGTACCGGTGTCCACAAATGTTTGTAAATTTCTCTCGTTACAAATGCCCACATACGACATAATTGTGGAACCGCTTCCTACCTCGAACGCGCTCGTAGCCGAACGAGTTGTACAGGTTCCACCATTATCGGAATTGTTATAGGTGTGATTTCCCCCAAACTGATGTCCAAGTTCATGTGCCACATAATCGACCGTAAACGGGTCGCCGGGAATACCGTCACGGGCCGAGTAACCCTGAGCTTTTTCAGCGTCGCAAACCGACGGAGTAGCTGCAATGCCGCCGCCGCCGGTCCCGTATAGATGTCCGACATCATAATTTGGGATACCGACCCGCGTATCAATCGTTGTCTGGTTAATGGTCAACTGTCCGCCCTGATCGGTGTTGTTATAAGGGTCTGTTGCCGGATCGTCAAAAATGATATTTGTTGCGTTGTTCGTAATAGGGGGGTTCACGATGAGGAATGAAACCGCCAAATCCCGCCGAAAAATACCGTCCAGACGATTCACACTCGTCGTCAAAGCCGCAAGAGCGGCCGTGCGAATCGTTTGAGGATCGGTTGACGTAGTATTTGAGCGGGCCCACTCTCCGGTGGTCGCGATGGCGATACGAAAGGTCTTAATGCTTGCACCATTGGTAAATTCGACAGCCGAATCGAAAGGCGAAAACCGGGTTTTATTTCTAGGAGACAATAATTCATCGACCCGGCAACTAAATTCTCCGGGCACGGCGGCTCCATATTCATGTTTGTAATAAACCAGGTAATTTTCCCGGTCGTTCTCTTGATAGGGATCTATATAAACAGTTCCGCTTTTTGAAAGAATGTAACCATGAAATCCAGAACTCGTCCAGTCGAAGCGAGCCGTCGCGGTTGGGTCGTCAATTCCGTATCCCTGAAACGTTTTCCAGGATGGAAACGCCGCCGCAAGATGTGGAGCCAAAACACGAGATTCCTCGATGCGAAAACGCGCGAGCTTTCCATCAGGCATGGGAACGTCCATAACGACGATTTTCTCGCCCGACGCGATTGTAAACTCAAGCGGCAGGTCGACGAATATATTAGTCAAGGCCGAAGGGTTGAGACGAAATACGAGGTATTTCTCAGGGGAAAGAAGGCGTCGACCCTGTTCGGGAACGCTTATATCGGTCGATTGAGACCAGAGGGGTGATTGTTCTTTATTATAGCCAGAGGGTTTTCCACTGCCAACAGCAAAAATTTGAACATTTGCGGTGACAAATATAGCCACAAGAAATAAAAATAAACAACCGAAATTTATAAGCCTTTCAGCAATTTTCACGATTAACTCCTTAAGTAAGAAAAAGATACGAACAAATATAACTGGATCTAACCAGTTCATTTAACTAGCTTAAACGGCGATAGTAGCAACTGTTTTTAAGCACGTCAAGGCCCTGCCAAAATTATTATTCAATCCCGAAAACGATGCCCCTGGAGCTACGAATATTGTCGGAGAAATATCCACATTTCACCCGGCAAAAAAGAAGGCGACCCCAAGTCTCCCCTTGAGGTGCTGTCCAATTCACCCGTCATTCGGGACCCCGAAAATCGTTAACAGCGACACTGTCGAAAGGCTGCACGACTCGCGAAGCGAATCTGTTGCCTCTCGAAGCGATGCCCATGGTATCGGTCTCACCGGTCGCAAGCCCTTCGAATCGATAAAAACCATACTAACTGGTGGGACGGAATGTTTGTTGCGATACTGTCGACGAGATTGACCGGTCGCGTTTCAAAGCGTCCCTGAATTTGCTTTTACTTGTTCACTAAATAAAAATTGGAAATAAGAATGGAAATTGAACTCGTCATAATCGCGGCCATTTTGCTTGTAATACTTTTTTTGGCGACCATTGATATGGCGATTTCGCGACTATCGGACGTCAGTCTGCGGCGTCTGGCATCCGATGTTGACGACAGTGAAAATAGGGCTGGTGCTGAATTATTTCGGGCAATACTTGATAGCCGTCCTCGATTCCGGTTCGTTTTTTCAACAACAATACAAGTTCTTCTGGTTATTTACTCGATAGTCTTAACATTCGTAGTAGTCCACCTAGGCCGGGATAGTTCCAGGCTTATGCTCATCTCTCTTGCGATCGGGCTGGTATCGACCACAATTTTTCGCCAGATACTTCCCGGTTTAATAGTCGCGAAAAAAGCCGATCAAAAACTTTTGTTCCTGCTGCCGATAGTCCGGCCTTTTTTTGTCGCCCTCTCATGGCTGACGCGCCCGTTTGAAAACCGGATGACCGCAAAGGAACGTCTCAAACTAGAGTTAACTACTTCGCCCGAGACATACGACGAAAGGATCGACGACGCCTCGGATGATTTTCAGGCATTGATGGAGGTCGGGGCGGCTGAGGGCATAATCGAACAGAAAGAGCGCGAAATGATCGAAACATTTATCGATTTTTCAGATACGCGGGTAGACGAGATCATGACGCCCCGCACTGAAATATGTGCCCTGCCATTTACATCAACTGTCAAAGAAGCACGCGACCGTATCGTTGACGAAAAATATTCGCGCCTTCCGGTATATCGGGACAGTATCGACAATATCGAGGGCATGATCTATGTTCGCGATCTGCTGCAGGCGTGGGCCGAAGGGAAAGAGATCGTCGAGGTCAGCACCATTATGCGAGACGCCTTTTTTGTCCCTGAAACAAAAACAGCGTCTGAATTGCTAAAAACAATGCAGCTCAATCATGTACAGGTCGCCATCGTCATTGACGAATATGGCGGCGTCGCCGGTCTCGTCACGGTCGAAGACATTCTCGAAGAATTAGTCGGTGAGATCGAAGACGAAGACACCGAACAGGAAGAGATCGTCGAAATGGTCGCCGGCGACGACGGCTATTGGGATGTCATCGGCTCGACCGAGATCGATAAGATTGAACGGCTGTTCGACGCGGATCTCGAGGACGAAGATTATTCGACGATCGCGGGGCTGGTAACGTCGGAGGCCGGTTACGTTCCAAAGATTGGCGAACGGTTGCTGCTTCGCGGTCTCTCGGTGGAGATAATTAAAGCCGATGAAAAGAAATTACATCTGATCCGCCTTCGACGCATCGACGAGCCAGAGGAAGATGATTTCGAAGATCGATGACCGGTCACGGATGCACTTTTGATATAATCAGTAAAAATCAGGATTTGGAGATAAATTATGGGAATTAGATTAGGCGACACCGCGCCGGATTTTTCGGCGGAGACGACACAGGGAACAGTTAATTTTCACGAGTGGCTTGGCGACAGTTGGGGCGTTCTATTTTCGCACCCAAAGGATTACACACCGGTCTGCACGACGGAATTGGGAATGGCCGCCAAGCTCAAGCCCGAATTTGATAAGCGAAATGTAAAGGTTATCGGTTTGAGCGTCGACCCGCTCGATTCGCATATCGGCTGGGAAAAAGATATCGAGGAAACGCAGGGAACGGCCGTCAATTTTCCAATGATCGCCGACAGCGACCGCAAGGTCTCTGACCTGTATGACATGATCCATCCCAATGCGAACGACACGCTCACAGTTCGCTCCGTCTTTGTCGTCGGGCCGGACAAGAAAGTAAAACTCACGCTGACCTATCCGGCGAGCACAGGACGAAATTTTGACGAACTGCTGCGAGTGATTGATTCGCTACAGCTTACGGCAAACCACAGCGTCGCGACACCGGTCAATTGGAAAGACGGCGAGGACTGCATTATCGTTCCGTCGATTTCGGACGAAGAGGCAAAAGCCAAGTTCCCTGCCGGATTTAAGACGATCAAACCGTATCTCCGAATAACGCCGCAGCCGAATAAAGTTAATTGAGGCTGATAAATTCTATGAAACTTATTGTCGAGATCGACAACGAAATGCATGAGGTCGAGGTCACCCGCGACGGATCACGAGTCGAGGCCCGGGTCGGCGACCGTAACTATACGATCGAAGCATCAGAACCCGAGCCGAATGTTTATCTTTTAAAAAACGAAGGCAGGATCTTTGAAGCGTTTGCTTCGCCAGCTGTTTCGGGATCGTCACAACAGATCCGGATCGGAGCGACGGAATTTGAAGCGACAGTAATCGACCCAAAACGTCTTCGAGGGGCAAAAAGCGATGACGAACATGCGGCCGGACGGGCCGAATTGAAAACCGCAATGCCCGGCAAGATAGTCAGGATCCTCGTGTCCGAAGGCGATGCGGTTTTGAAAGGCGACGGCGTCATCGTTGTCGAGGCGATGAAAATGCAGAATGAAATGAAGGCGCCAAAAGACGGTGTCGTCAGCGAGATCAAAGTTGCTGAAAGCGACACCGTCAGTGCTGGTGATGTACTTGTGATTATTGAGTAGCGGACTTAGCTTTTGAACTGATCAACCCATCGAGAGCATTTGCGGCGTTTTCAAGTCCCTCGATACTAGACGCAAACCAATTTTCATCGACATCCTCCGCCTCGCGTTCGACGGCCAATGCCCGCTTTGTCTCATTCGGTGCGGTTCCCCCGTAGATCGTGCGGACATTTACAAAATTCTCGGGCGAAACCGCCAATTCCAATTCTTCGGCACTCAACTTCAGATCGCGCCCGACCGCTTCATTCGCAGCGGTTTGCAGCATTTCGTACGTGATATCCGAATTGGATTCAATCGCGGCCCGAACACACTTTCCGACGATCGCGTGTGCGATCCGGAAAGACAGATTTTCATTTCGGACGATCGTGTCCGCTAACTCGGTCACCGCAATAAAGTTTTTGCCCGCTCGCTCGCGAAGCACATCGAAGTTAAATGTTGCCGATCTCAACGTACTTGCAAACAGCGAGACCGACCGGTTTGCATCTCGAATGCCGCTGTAAATAAGCGGCTGCAGATCGTCTTCGACATCGTTGATGTCGCCAAACGGCGTGTTGTGAACCGCCGTCATCACGCCGAGACACTGGCCGAGGGCTTTGCTGCCGATCGCCCGGATATGCTCGAGAGCGACGGGATTGCGTTTTTGCGGCATGATCGACGAGCCCTGCACAAACCCGTCCGGTAAACGGATCGCGTTAAATTCCATCATGGCCATCAACAGGAATTCCTGCGCAAATTTGCCGACGTTGACGAGCATTGCCGAAGTGGCGCCGAGAAGTTCGGTAAAATAATCGATCGACGCAATCGACGCGTAGGAATTAACCGTCGGAGCCGTAAAACCTAGCAGTTCGGCAACGCGATGTCGGTCAATTGGAAATCCGGTCGTCGTGATCGCACCGGAACCGAGTGGGCAATAGTTCATATTCTCGTATGAACGCTGGAGCCGTTTGATATCGCGACCGACATTCTCGGCCATTGCCAAAATAAAATGGGCCATTGTCGACGGCTGTGCGGGTTGAGTATGGGTGTATGCCGGAATGATCGTCTCGTGATTCTTTGACGCCAGATCCAGAAACACCGCACGGAGATCCATTGCCGACCGGATCAGCGTCAGGCATGAACGTCTCAAATACAAACGGTAAATTGTAACGTCTATGTCGTTGCGGCTACGGGCGGTGTGCAATTTTCCGGCGACATCGGGATCGCATCGTTCGGCGATCTCGCGTTGAAGAAGATAAAATAGATCTTCAAAACTGCCGTCATAGGTCGTTGCGCGGATTGCGTCAAAATCGAGCGTCGTTAATGCCTGCAAGATCGCACGCAGTTCATCGGCAGTGATGATGCCTTGCTCCTCGAGCATGATGGCATGGGCCAGATCAACCCGATGATATGCGTCGAGAAAATACTCTTTAGCATCCTCGAAACAATCGGCCAAAACGTTTTGCTTATAATTCTCGGCAGGAAACTTTTCTTCCATTTTTAATACTCTTAACTACTTTGCTTTGGGCAGACTCAGCATATTGGCAAAAATGCGATATGCTCCCGGATTACCGGCCGGCAACTGTCGAAACCACGAATAGGCTGTGTAAATATATTTGCCCTTGCCAACCTCGGCATAGACCATGCCGCCGACACTTTCTTTTTCGCCGTCATCATGCGATTCGAGCAACGGCGTGTATTTGGCGTCAAAATCGGTCAGCGTGTACAGATCGCGTTCCTGTACCCAGTTCAGCCAGTCCGAATCAACGATCTTATTTGGAAAATTGAAAACGGGGTGCTTGGGCTGCAGTATCGTTACCTTGGCATTTTCGTCCACGACGCGGATATTCGTTTCGATTTTTGCCGGATATGGGGTCAGATTTAATCGGGTAAACTCCTGCTGCTGATATTGAACGATCATTGTTCCGCCGTTTCTGACAAAATCCATTAACCGTCCGTTATTTGCAACATAATCGGGGCGCGCCTGCGATGCTCGTATTCCGACAACGATCGTGTCAAATTGAGCAAGGTCGCCGGTCGCCAATTCTTTTTCGCCAAGCATCGTGACATTTAACCCGAGGCGTTTGATCGCCGCGGCAACTTTATCTCCGCTGCCTGCGATATAACCGACGCGGACCGGTTCCACCTTTAGATCAAGCACTTGAGCCGTGACTTCCGCCTTTGTAAAAATCCGATGCGTTTGGATATGCGGATAAGCGATCTCCTGCATCTGCTGATCGGAGATAATCTGACCGGTCGTGGCCTTTGCCTGCAGGCGATAGGCATCCGGTTTGACGTTCGCCGGGATAGTCACATCAAAACTTAATGCGGTTTTATCCCCCTTAGCTGGCAGAGCAAATTCCGCTGAGCGAGGCGTCAATGTCCAGCCTGCGGGAACATCAAACGAAGCCGAACCGTTTATCGCTCCGGCTTTGTTATTTGTCACCGACATCACCAATCGGTGTTTAGCCGCTTTGGCCGACGACGGGGCAATCAAAAGATTTGAATCCAAACCGATCGAAACCGCAGGAACGACATTAATGTCCCGCCGGATCTCGCCGCGGATATCATCTGCATATCGATACTGCACTTCCCGGTTCACGGTTATTTCCTGTCCACCGATATCGAGGGTCATGTCAACTGATACAAGTGGACCTTGAAAAGGCATATTCTTCGCCGCGTTAGGTGAAGTCCAGTCGAATGTCGAATTGTGCCTGGGCCTTTCAAGCCAGTACGGTTGGGTCGGGACCGCATCCGACGCAGTCGTAATCGTAAAAAACGCTGCGTGGCGCGAATCTTCGCGACGCGGTCTAAAACCTTGCGCGGGGCCCACGGACGGCTCGGGTGTCGTTTCGGACTTCCATCCGTGCGGGATCTTTAGCTCCGTGGCTTTTACGATTACCGGTGATGAATCCGGTGCAAAAACTCGGACTGCCACATTTGCCAATTCGCCTGCAACGATTGTATCCGTGCTGCTCAACGCGTCGATAACCGTCCCGGATGCAAGTAACAAAGCACGCGACAGCTCGTCTTGTTTCAAACGCAGCATCAGTTTTGCTTCGGCATTGGCCGTCGCCATTTCGGCATCTTTCGCCTGTTTATAGCCTTTGGCCAAGACTGGGACAAGTTTTTCCGGGGCAAACGGGTCGTATGTATTTAGCGCTATCTCAACCGATTCTTGCAATTCGGCCAATTTCTTGGTCAAGGCATCGTCATTTGTCCCGGTCAGTGTCGCGATTCCCTTGATCGACGTATCGATACCATCAAAAACGCTTGATTCCTTCTCAGTTTTTCCGGCTGTGCTTTCCAAGAGACGCATTCCGGACGTCTGCCGTCCGCGAAGTTCAAGCAAGCCCATTTCCTGCGATTTGTGTTGGCTACGGCCCTCCATGGCGATCTCAAAATAGGAACGGCCGATCAACGGGTCGTATTCACCAGTGTTGAGGCCGATCGTTGGCATATTCTGCGGATTGGCCGTAAAACCTTGCCCCATATAGAGCTTTAATGCTTTCCACGGACGCAGGCCTTCGGTGAGCTGTTCCGGAAATTCCTTGGGATCCGCAGCCGCCTTAAATGCAAACGGCGTCAGATATCCGGCGAGTTGGTGCTGGCCGTGGCCGTCAGCCGGTGTGCCCGAAAATCGCGAGATGATAACCATCGGACGAAACAAACGGATCGCCCGTACCATGTCGCCGAGAACCTCACGTTCGCCCCAGATCCGGGCTGCTTCTTCTCGCTTTTTCGAGAAACCGTAGTCCATAAACCGCGTGAAAAATTGCGATCCGCCATCCAGACGCCTGGCCTG
>JBGTCS010000542.1:0-2035 GCA_041748715.1 Pyrinomonadaceae bacterium
GGCGGCGAAATAACAATCCTGATTTCCGGCTGTTCTAGTTGACCGTTTCTGCTTCACAGCACCGGTTACAAAAGAAATACATTAAATTCTTGCGTGCGGTGAATTATCCGATTAAGATAGTCTCTACAAATGAATGAATCATCATTCAGCGGTAATTAAATGGCTGCTTCTGCAAAAAATTTAAGGTCTGCTCCGTCGGCTGGCGGCAATCGAGAGGCGATATTACGTGCCGCGATCAAGGTGTTTGCGGGCAACGGGTACTTTAGCTCAAAGGTTTCGGACATCGCGGGCGAGGCCGGTATCGCGGACGGCACGGTCTATCTCTATTTCAAGAGCAAAGACGAGATACTGCATTCGATATTTGACCGGGCGATGGACGAGTTTATCAGCGAAGGAAAAAAGGAGATCGCTGCCATTGATCGGCCATTGGCAAAATTGACGCGCATAGCCGAACTTCACCTCGAAAAATTAGGTGCTGATCGTGACCTGGCGATCGTTTTTCAGGTCGAGCTTCGCGGATCAACCAAGTTTATGCAGGAATTTTCGGCCGCAGGTTTTGGCGAGTATCTCGATCTGATCCGTCAGACTATCGAGGACGGGCAGAACGCGGGCGATTTTCGCGCCGATATTAAGCCAGTGGTTGCGGCAAAGATACTTTACGGTGCTCTGGACGAGATGGTTACTAATTGGGTGCTTTCCAGCCGTTCGTATCCGCTTGCTCCGATGGCCGGTGAGGTTCTAAAAATCTTTTTCGGAGGTGTTTTGGCGAAATGATCGAAACACAGCGTGACATTGTCGAAGGAGAACCAAAGACTCTGCCTGAGTTATTTCTGAGGTCGCTTTCCGAATTCAATCTGCCTGATGCTCTTAATTACAAGAAAGACGGCGAGTGGAAAAAGATCTCGTCGTCGGAGTTTGTGGAGCGTGCAGAAAATATCGCTTTGGGTCTTTACTCGCTGGGTTTGAGGAAAGGTGACCGTGCGGCTATCCTTGCGGCAAACTCGCCGGAATGGACGCTGGCGGATGCAGGCTGTCAGTTTGCGGGCATTATCGACGTTCCGATCTACACCACGCTCGCGGCGGATTCGGTTCGATATATTATTAACGACTCGGCGGCCCGTGTTATTTTTTTGCAAGACAAGGCCACCTACGAACGTATCTGTCCTGCGATCAAAGATTGCTGTTCGATCAAGAAATTTGTTTTGTTCAACACCGAAGGCATGACGGACGAACCGGTGCTGTCGTTTGAGCAACTGGAAAGCGCCGGCAGCGATCTCCGCAAGCAAGACGCTAACCTTAGCGAAGAGCTGCGAACCGCCGTTCTACCAAACCACATCGCGACGCTGATATACACCAGCGGCACGACCGGTGAACCTAAAGGGGTGATGCTTACGCACACAAATTTGATCTCAAACGTCCTCGGTGCCAGCGAAAAGTACGCTTTTGAAGGGCAAGATATTTCATTGTCGGTTTTGCCGCTTTCGCATGTTTTTGAGCGCACCGGAATGTATGTCTATCTGCGATACGGAATGTGCGTGTTTTTTGCCGAGTCGATCGACAAGGTTCCCGATAATTTGAAAGAGGTTAGGCCGACGATCTTTATCGGCGTACCGCGGATATTTGAGAAAGTTTTTGAACGCGCCCGTCTGAAAGCTGCCCAGTCGGGCCGCGTCAGGGAGATGATCTTTGACTGGGCGATCGACGTTGCTAAGGAATATGCTGTCCTGACCGGAAAAGGCCAACCGATCCCGATGTCACTCATGGCAAAACACGGGATCGCCGACAAGATCGTCTATTCAAAGCTGAGAGATTTTTTTGGCGGCCGTCTGAGATTCTGCATTACGGGCGGCGCCGCTTTGCCGGACGAGATATTTCTTATTTTTACGGGTGCAGGCATTTCGATAATGCAGGGCTACGGCCTGACTGAGACTTCGCCCGTTATCTCGTCTAACAATCCGACAGCGGTTCGCGTCGGCACCGTCGGAAAGCCGATACGCAACGTAAAAGTGCGGATCGCCGCCGACGGCGAGATCGA
>JBGTCS010000543.1:0-2249 GCA_041748715.1 Pyrinomonadaceae bacterium
CGGCTATGACCGCGGTGAAAGACTAGCGTTGTGTCTCGCCTGACTCCTTTTTGATGAGCTATGAAAATTCTCGGCTCTGCCGTTAGATGAGCGGAAAAGCTCCGCTTTTCCGACAGCCTTTCCAACGTCGTTGCATGGCCGCCGCTTCAGGGCCGTAGTTACCCAGCTTAGCTACTATCGGGCGGAAGACAGCGGCACAGCCGCATGCAAAATTGTTAGTACTGCCGGCGAAGCAAAGCTTCGCCTCACATCGACGGGCAAAGCCCGAAAAGAAAGTTTTGACACAGCCTCTGCATGACGTGGCTATGGGCCCGCGAAGACGCTGGGAAAGACAGCAGCGAAAATCCTTTTCAATTTTTGAGCGCATTCCGGGTTGAAAATACCGCTAACTCCACTCTTCAAACTCTCCCTCCATAATTCTCTCGGGATAGGCTCGTCGTTAAAAACTCATCTTTTTTAATTCTAAGTAACGCGCCATACCAACCGACGCCCGGCAAAACCGTACGCTAAACGAGTCGATCGGTGCGCACTCGGATACAGTTTGTTTCAATCTGTATTCCGGGTATCGACAATTTATTTGATCAGCCGACTGATCGCAATCAGCGCTTCCGATGATACGCAGTAATTATCTCGTCGTCTTTTTACTTAAATAACGGCGAAGTCGAAAGGAGAAATAAAAATGGCACATCATACAACTGATAATCAAACTACCGATAAACAGTCAACAACTTCCGCAAACGCTGGTGGCGTAGCGAATCCGTCGTCAGCTCAGTCGACCGGAGAAAATAAATCGTCATCGAATACAGGAAATGGGGTCGAAAAAGCTAAAGAGACGGCTTCAAACGTGATCGAACAGGCAAAATCGACAGCGAGCGATGCGTTTGGTGCTGTAAAAACAAAGGCCGCCGCAACCGCAGACGACAAAAAATCGGAATTTACCGCCGGTCTGGCCGTCGTAGCTGACACGGTCCGCCGCGTTAGCGATACAATCGGCGAGGCCGACGCAAAAAACCCGCTCACAGAATACGCGGCGCAATATACCGAAACAGCCGCTAAAAAGCTCGACAACGTCGCGAAATATTTTGATGAAACCGAGATCCGAGCAATGGCCCGCGACCTCGAATCATATGCCCGGCGCAATCCGGCCATTTTCCTCGGTGGAGCTTTTGCACTCGGTGTGTTGTCGGCCCGCTTTTTTAAGAGCACGCCTCCATCGTTGGCGGGTGCGGCCGCTGCGGCAGGAAGTGGACGGGCGCTCGATTCCGGCAAGAAACATGAATCCAGCTCCGTCGATTCAAAGTCTGGATTTTAACACCAGGGAGACAAACGAATGCCATATCAACAATTAACGAATGACGAACGAAGTCTCGGCGACCTTTTTGGCGAATTGGCGGCCGAAACCGGTGATCTGATCCGTCAGGAAGTCTCGCTAGCCCAGACCGAAATGACGCAAAGGGCCACAGTGATCGGCAAAAATGTCGGTTTTCTCGCCGTGGGCGGTGCGGCCGCATATTTAGCAGTTCTGGCCATCGCGGCGGCTGTTATTTTGCTCGGGGCTCAATTTATGCCGGCGTGGCTATCGGCACTGCTGGTGGGGTTGGTCTTCGCAGGGGCGGCGTATTTTATGATCACATCCGCACTGGATAAGTTTCGCAAGACCGATCCGATGCCGAGAGAAACAATTAAAACGATCAAGGAGGACGCACAATGGCTCAAGAAAGAGATGAATTAAAAACGACAGGCGATAGCGATCCGGTCATCCGAACGAAAAGCATCGCCGGCAGTGATGACACCGACCAGATCAAGGATCAGATCGAGGAAACCCGCAATCAGATGGGCGAGACGATCGATGCTATTCAGGACAAACTGAGTTTTGCCAATTTATCCGAACAAGTTTCGGAGCACGTAAATCACGCGGTCGAAACTGCCAAAGATGCTGTTTACGACGCAACAATAGGAAAGGCAGCGAATATTATGAAAGACTTAAACGGCGAACTATCAAACACGGCGGTAATAAAAACCGTCAAGGAAAATCCACTCCCATTCGCGCTGATCGGGCTCGGCGCCGGACTGCTTGCATATCAAACTCTTGCCGGCAAAGCTCATACCGGCAGATCACGGTTTGAGTTACGCGGCGAACTGGATCGCTCGAGTCTGACTTCGGCCGCTCATTCCGATACCTTGGACGCCGCCAGTGGAAAGCTTGGTGAAGTCGGCGGCAAAATCTCGGGCGTTGCCGGCGAAGCCTA